>JANNNT010000599.1:0-3529 GCA_031398685.1 Rhodocyclaceae bacterium
CGAAGCCATGATTCTGGCTGGTGATCACTACCTGTTGGGTATCGAGATCCTTGACCGGGTGATTGGCGCCATGATGGCCAAACTTCATTTTGACTGTCTTCGCACCTGAGGCTAAAGCCAGTAACTGGTGGCCGAGGCAGATACCATAGGTTGGCACGCCGGCGGCAAGCAGTTCGCGAATGGCAGTGATGGCGTAGTCGCACGGCTCCGGATCACCTGGCCCGTTGGACAGGAAAATTCCATCTGGTTCGTATTTGAGCACTTCGGCGGCCGAAGTCTGCGCTGGAACCACCGTCACCTTGCAGCCCCGTGCAGCAAGCATGCGTAGGATGTTACGCTTGACGCCGTAATCGTAGGCTACGACGTGGAATTTTGCGACGGGTGCAGGCTGATAGCCTGTCAAGGTCCACCCGCCCTCACTCCACTCGTAGGGCGAATCGACCGTCACCACCTTGGCCAGATCCATACCTGCCAGACCCGGGAAGGCGCGTGCCGCGGCGATGGCTTTCGCCTCTTCGATGTCAACGGCCATGATGCAGCCGGCCTGAGCCCCTTTCTCACGCAAGATGCGGGTCAGCTTGCGCGTGTCAATTCCGGCGATGGCCACTACGCCGTGTTTCTTGAGGTAATCAGGCAGAGTAGTCTGCATGCGCCAGTTCTCTGCACGTAGCGGCAGGTCGCGGATGACCAGACCGGCCGCAAAATTGGCGCGCGACTCGAAGTCTTCGTCATTGCAACCGGTGTTGCCGATATGCGGGTAGGTCAAGGTAACAATTTGCCGGCAGTAGGAAGGATCGGTGAGGATCTCCTGGTAGCCGGTCATCGCCGTATTGAACACCACTTCACCGCTGGTGGTACCCTGAGAACCGATAGCGTGACCACGGAAAACAGTACCGTCGGCAAGGGCGAGAATCGCAGGCTGTAGAGAGGGTAGCAACGACACGAAAGCCTCCTGATTCGTAGCTTAGATACACAAAAGCGGGATGGGCATGCAGCCCTCCCGCTTAAATACTTGAAAACCCGAAGATTATACCCGAGACCCCATTTTTCGGCAATTATCCTGCGGCATCGAGCTCCTGTATTCGGGTTTGGCGACGTTAATCTTGCAGATTCAAACCGGAACATCGCCCCGGACAAAACGTTCCATTTCAGGCTTCAACCGAGTCATTTCCAGCGCCAGCGCGTCGGCGAGCAGAGCGCAACGCTCCCAGTCGACGCCATCCACACCTTTGGCCGTCTGCTCCAGATCAAGCGCAATCCGCCGCGCTGTTTCACCGTGGAAAATAGCCAGCAGGCTTTTTACCGTGTGCGCATCCATACAGAGTTGCGCCGCATTTTTCTCGTGCAAGTCGGACTGGATCCGCGACAAATGCCCGTCCCATTCGTTGACCAGCATGCGAGCCATGGTCTGCAACAGATCACGATCCCCAAGATCACGCATCGCCGCACCGAGATCGAGCGACGTTTCCGTTAACGTCTGTTCTGACTCGACCGGTGTCGTACTTATTTCACTTTCCAGTCCAAGACCACGATCGATCGCCGCGTAAAGTTCTTCCGTTTTGATCGGCTTGGACACATAGTCATTCATCCCGGCCTGCAGACAACGGTCCCGATCTCCATCCATAGCGTTCGCGGTCATGGCGATGATATAGACTTGGTGGAATTCCTCGGAGATCACCCAACTTCTCCGCATTTCGCGGGAGCGTATCGACTCGGTCGCCTCAATGCCGTCCATGACTGGCATCTGCATATCCATAAAGATGAGATCAAAATGGTTTTTCTCGAAGCAATCCACCGCCTCCGAACCATTATTCGCCAGTGTGACGCTGTAGCCGCGCTTTTTCAGCAGTCGTTCGGCCAGTTCCTGATTAACCGGATTGTCCTCAACCAGAAGCACTTCCAGCTGACGCGACTTTTCAAGTTTGTTTTGCTCAGAAAAATCGAATGGGTCGAGCAGATGGTCGCGATCCCTATTCGGTCCTGCAAGAAGCTTCATTGCTTCTACCAGATCTTCGGGGGCAATCGGCTTTACCAGGTGAGCATCAACACCGAGTTCACGCAAACGTTTCAAATCCAGCCGCTGCTGCTCGGTATTCAACAACATGATCAACTTCTCGGAATGATTGCCCCCCGACCAGGATTCGGCGAGCGCTATACCTCCGGGTGCTGGCATTTGGGCATCGATGACCACATAGTCGAACGGAAAACCAAGAGCCTGCGACTTCTCAATTGCTGCGAGCCCTTCCTTCGCGTCGGCGAGATGCTTGGCATGCATGCCGGTTTGCGCAAAAGCCGCCAACAACTGGGCAGCAACTGCCGGGTTGTCTTCAAGCAGCAGCACCCGCTGTCCACTGAACTGATTGTCGGGATCAGCCGCGACATTGCCCGAAGCTACCACGCCGAACCGGGCATTAAAATAAAAGCAGGAGCCTTCGCCTTCAACACTGTCGAGCCAGACCCGCCCACCCATCATTTGAACCAGATGGGTACAAATCGTCAAACCCAGTCCTGTCCCACCAAAACGCCGCGTCGTCGAATCATCCGCCTGGGAAAACGCCTCGAAAACCGCGCTCTGACGTGAAACCGGGATGCCGATACCGGTATCGCGAACAGCAAAGCATAAAAGCACGGAATCAGACGCACACTCCTCAACCGTAACCTCGACCGAGATATTCCCGCGTTCGGTAAACTTGATCGCGTTTCCAACCAGATTGGAGATCACCTGGCGCACGCGCGTTGGATCACCAACGACGCGGTGAGGGACGTCCGGCGCCAGCGAAACGATTACTTCCAGCCCTTTTTTGTGCGCCGTTACCGACTGTGTACGAACAGCTTCAAAAACCAGACTGGACAAGGAAAATGGAATCTCTTCAAAGCGAACTTTGCCGGCCTCGATCTTTGAAAAATCGAGGATGTCATTTACAATGGCCAGCAGAGATTCAGCTGAACTCTTGACTGTTCTCAGATAATGCCGCTGCTCAGGGTCAAGCTGGGTATCGAGTGCCAGTTCGGTCATACCGATAATCCCGTTCATCGGCGTCCGGATCTCATGGCTCATATTGGCCATGAAATGGCTACGCGCCCGGTTGACGGCCTCTGCCGCCTCCTTGGCGGACAAGGCTTCAGCTGCAGACTGCCTGAAATCCGTAATATCGCGTTGCAACAATAGCAAACGCAATGGTTCACCGTTGGCCTCGCGAGCCGCCACCAGACCTTTAAGGCAAAGCCACTTCCAGACGCCCGCCCTGGATTTCAGCCGGCATTCTGTCTGGAAAAAACGAGTTTTACCGTGCAGATTTGGAGCAATAGCCTCATCCAGGACAAGCAGATCGTCCGGATGCACTAGACGGCGCCAAGCTGAGATCGTGTCGTCCAGTTCTTCATTGGCATAGCCAAGCAGTATTTTCCAGTTTTTGCCGGAATCGATTTGACCGCTTTTGAGATTCCAGTCAGAAAAGGCATCGCCAGAAAGCTCAGTCCGGACCTGATGCATACTGGAAAACTGGGCCAACAGACTATCGGCAGCGTC
>JANNNT010000654.1:0-5268 GCA_031398685.1 Rhodocyclaceae bacterium
AGAAGTAACCATCGCCGGCAATCTGCGCGACATGTTCCGCCATGTGGCGGCCGTTGGTAACGACGTGCTGGTGCGCGGTTCCAAGCAGGTCGGTTCGATACTGGTCGAGCAGATGAAAGTGGCGGGCAGCTGATCGGAGCCAGCGTATCAGTTCAGATCGCTTATTTTGCAGCGGCTATCGCCGCTTCAGCCTTCTGCACCAAATCCTTGCCCACCACTACCGCCCATTTGTCGTAGACCGGACGGGTAGCGTCCTTGAACGCTTTGCGTTGCTCTGCCGTGAGTCGCGAAATGGTCACGCCGCTTTTCTCGATGCTTTGCAGCAGGGCATCGTCACCGGAGGAAATGCCTTTGCGTGAGGCGACGATGTTTTCGGCGGCGGCCTGTTCAGCGGCTACGCGTACGGCCTTGCGATCCGTTTCGCTCCAGCTGTTCCAGATCTGCTTGCTGACAACAAAGATCAACGGGTCAGTCATATAACCCCAAAGGGTCAGATGATTCTGTCCGAGCGCGTGCAGTTTGGCCGCACTGAATATGGAAAGCGGGTTTTCCTGTCCGTCAACCGCCCTGGTGGCCAGTGCCGGCTGTGCATCCGCCCAGCTCATTTGTGTCGGGTTGGCGCCCAGCGCCGTGAAGGAGTCGATGAAAATCGGCGAGCCGACGACCCGAATCTTCATGCCCTTGAGATCGGCTGGGGTTTTTACGGGGTGACCGGAATTCGAGAGTTCGCGGAAGCCGTTTTCACCAAAGGCGAGTGGGACGACGCCCTGCTTGACGAGAACGGCGAACAACTCTTTGCCCACTTGACCCTTGATCAGGGCGTCCAGCCCCTTGGCATCCGGCGTCAGGAATGGCAGGGAAAATAGGTTGAGTTGCTTGATCTGGGGAGACCAGTTGATCGACGAACCGATGGCCAGGTCGATGACCCCTTGGCGGATCGCAGAAAACTCGCGTGTCTGGTCGCCACCCACCAGGCTGGTTCCAGGGTAGAGCTTGATGTTGATACGGCCTTCGGTTTTCTGTTTGACCAACTCGGCCCAGCGTTCCCCTGCGTTGCCCCAGGTAAAGCCGGTACCGAGGACGGTGGACAGCCGATATTCCGATTTGTACTCGGCCGCATGAGCCGGTGTCAATGGCAGCAGCGCTAGAGACAGAGCAAACGAGGCCGCCAACATTTTTTTCATGGGTTCTCGCAGGATGGTGAATGAATAGCATGTCAAATAGCATTTGAGTTTAGGCGGGGGAGCGTTACGTCGTCAAGGAAGTGGTTCCGCTAAACCACTAAATTAACGCAGGCATTGGCTATAATCGACCAGTTTTCTGCCAATCGCTTTTTAACACTCGGAGAATAGTCATCATGGAAAGACGTTCCTTTTTGAAGAGAGCCGGCGTAGGTCTTGCGGCCGGTGCCGTGGCCATGCCCGCAATTGCCCAGAATGCACCGACCATCAAGTGGCGGGTGGCGTCGAGCTTCCCGAAGAATCTGGATACCCTTCATGGCACCGCCGAGTTTCTGGTGAAGCGCATTTCCGACATGACCGGCGGCAAGTTCCAGATCCAGTTGTTTGCCGCAGGCGAAATCGTTCCCGGTCCGGCGGTGCATGATGCCGTCAAGGACAATACCGTGGAAATGGGGTTCACCTGCTCGTACTATTACTACGGCAAGGACCCCACCTACTGCATTGATACCGCCATCCCCTTCGGTATGAACAATCGCCAGACGGATGCGTGGTACCGGCAGGGTAACGGCACGAAGCTGATGGCTGAATTCTTTGCCAAATCAAACATTGTGGCTTTCCCCTGTGGCAATACCGGCGTTCAGATGGGCGGCTGGTACCGCAAGGAAATCAAGTCGGTTGCCGATTTGAAGGGGTTGAAGATGCGCATTGCCGGCCTGGCCGGTGCCGTGCTGACCAAAGTGGGCGTTGTGCCGCAACAGATTTCAGGTGCCGATATCTATCCCTCGCTGGAAAAAGGCACGATTGACGCCGCCGAGTGGGTTGGCCCCTACGATGACCAGAAAATGGGTTTCAACAAGGTGGCCAAGTACTACTACTACCCGGGTTGGTGGGAGGGCGGTCCGCAGATTTCGGTCTACATCAATGCCCAGAAGTGGGCCGAACTGCCCAAGGAATACCAGACCATCATTCAGGCGGCGTGTGCGGATGGGCATACGGAAATGTGCGCGAGATATGACGCGAAGAACCCGCTAGCGCTCCGGCAGCTGATCGCTTCAGGGACGCAGTTGAGGCCTTTTCCGAAGGATGTGATGGAGGTTTGTTTTAAGGCGGCCCAGGAGGTTTACGCTGAAATCTCGGCGAAGAATCCCGATTTCAAGAAAATCTACGACGACTACAAGAAGTTTACGGACGAACAGAATTCCTGGTTCCGCGTCGCGGAAGGTTCTTACTCGAATTTCATGTTCAGCCGGAAGAGTTAAGCGCCGGAGAATTGTCGGAGCACGGGGTAGCAGGTGCCCCAGAAATGGCAATGGGGGCGACGCCCCCGTTGCCATTTCCGATGGTTCAAACTTACCTGGTTGGTCCTTGGGGCTCGGTAGGTTCTTCAGTGCCGGATTGAGGCTCCGAATTGTCGTACTCGTAATCAGGAATCTCGATCGTTACCGAGTTGGCATCGACGCCGTTGCCCTTGTCGAGTCCGAAGGTGACCATCTGCGGAAAAGCGATGACCAGACAGATCATGAGAATCTGAATGAAAACGAAGGGAACGGCACCCCAGTAAATATCGCTGGACTTGACCGAGGCCGGCGCGACCGAGCGCAGGAAAAAGAGCGCGAAGCCGAACGGCGGGTGCATGAACGACGTCTGCATATTGACGCCAAGCAGTACGCCGAACCAGATCAGGTCGATGCCCAGTTTCTCGGCGACCGGCCCGAGCAGCGGCACAACAATGAACGCGAGTTCGAAGAAGTCGAGGAAGAAAGCCAGGAAGAAAACCAGAAGGTTGACCACGATCAGGAAGCCGAGCTGACCGCCAGGCAGGTTGACCAGAAGATGCTCGACCCAGAGGTGTCCATCCACGCCATAGAAGGTGAGCGAGAAAACGCGTGCGCCAATTAGGATGAAGACCACGAAGGTCGTCAGTTTTGCCGTGCTGTCCATCGCCTGCTTGAGCAATTTCCAGTTCATGCGTTTGCGGGCAACGGCCATGATCAATGCGCCGGTCGCCCCCATGGCACCACCTTCAGTCGGCGTCGCGATACCCAGGAAAATGGTGCCGAGCACGAGGAAGATGAGAAAAAGTGGGGGTACCAGCGTCGTCAGCACTTTCAGCAACAGCCTGGCGCCACGCAGGTTGCGGGCTTCGAGGGGAAGTGCGGGCACCCATTTCGGCTTGAAGATCGAGACGAGCACGATATAGACGACGTAAAGGCTGGTCAGAACCAGTCCGGGGACGAAAGCGCCGGCGTACATGTCGCCCACTGATTTGCCGAGCTGGTCGGCCATGACGATCAGCACCAGCGAGGGTGGAATGATCTGTGCCAGCGTTCCTGAGGCGGCGATGACTCCGGCAGCAAGTCGCTTGTCGTAGCCGTAACGCAGCATGATGGGGAGCGAGATCAAGCCCATCGAGATGACCGAGGCCGCGACCACGCCAGTGGTCGCGGCGAGCAGCGCGCCGACGAAAATCACGGCGTAGGCCAAGCCGCCGCGAATGGGGCCGAATAGCTGACCAATCGTGTCGAGCAGATCCTCAGCCATGCCCGAACGTTCGAGAATGAGTCCCATGAAGGTGAAGAATGGGACGGCCAGCAAAGTCTCATTGGCCATGACGCCGTAGATTCGGTCGGGCAAGGCCTGAAAGAGTTGTGGCCCGAGCAGGCCGAGCTGGATGCCGATGAGACCGAAAACAACCCCATTGGCAGCCAGTGCGAAGGCGACCGGAAAACCGACGAGCAGGAAGATGATCATCGAGGCAAAGATGATCGGTGCCATGTTGGCGATGAGAAATTCTGTCATCACGCACCTCCCTTCTGCTTCTTGATGGCGAGGGCGAGTTCTTCTTCGGGCGTCAGCGCATTTCTTTTGTCCGTCGGGTCGGGGCACAAGCCCTTGAGAAAGCCGACGCGTTTGATCAGTTCCGAGAGGGCTTGCAGAATAAGCATGAAAAAGCCGGCGGGGATCATCAGGCGGGAAGGCCAGACGATCAGCCCACCGGCGCTGTTCGACATCTCATTCGACTGAAGTGCGTGGATGAAAATTGGCCAGGAAAGCACCGTGATGGCGATGGCTATCGGCATCAGAAAGAAAACGATGCCGAAAATGTCGATCCAGGTTTGTCCGCGTTTGGAAAAACGTCCCGAAATCAGGTCGATGCGGACATGCTCGTTGCGCATCAGGGTATAGCCGGCGCACGACAGAAAGATCATGCCGAAGATGTTCCACTGGATTTCCAGGAAGGCGTTCGAACTGTAGTTGATGGTGTAGCGCATGACAGCGTTGCCGGCGCTGATCAGTACGACAACCAGAACCAGCCAGAGAGCCGCCTTGCCGATACGTTCAGTCAACGCATCGATTTGGCGTGATAGCTTGAGAAGAGCGTTCACGGGGAAATCCTTGGGTGATGGCTATGGTTAACGTTGGAGAAGCGCAATTTCCGCCATTTTTTTGGCAATTGGTGTAAAAATCTGCCCCGGATCGTTGCGCGTCGCACGGGATGCGCCTGCAAAAGGGGTCGCAATTATCGCACAGAATGTACCTTTGGAGGCGCCTCAGCTCATGCCTTCACGTGGCCGAAGGCTTGGCCAAGCCCATTGTTTTATTGATTGTTTTTGGATTATCACTCGCAGTTTATGAATAACGAATTGACTCGGATCTGCTTTGTTCGCCACGGCGAGACGGACTGGAATATCGAACTGCGCATGCAGGGGCATATCGACCTTGCGCTTAACACCCGGGGCGAAGCGCAGGCGGTCGCCGTCGGGCATCATTTCTCCGATGTGCAGGCGGCCGCGCTCTACAGCAGCGACCTGTTGCGCGCCCGGCAAACGGCGCAACCCATTTCGGCGGCGCTAAATTTGCCGATGCGTCTTCTGCCGGCGCTGCGCGAGCGGCACTTCGGTCGCTGCGAAGGGCTGACCTTCAAGGAAATTGTCGAAAGGTATCCAGAAGATGCGCGCGCGATTGCGAGTCGAGATCCGGATTACGCCGCGCCGGGCGGCGGCGAGAGCCGGCGTCAGCATCAGACACGTGTTCTGGCCGGCATTGGCGAGTTAGTGAGCGAACACCCCGGGCTGACCATCGTGGT
>JANNNT010000060.1:0-7241 GCA_031398685.1 Rhodocyclaceae bacterium
CTGGGCGCAGGTTCCGGATACGACCAGCTATGACAACGCGTTCAAGGTGGAATGGGAACTCTTCCTCAGGCATGTATGGGGCGAAGGCGATTTCAAATGGGATCTGTTCGAGGCCGCCAAGGGCGTGCAACTCGTTGAACTTGGCCTGCAGAGCTGGGCCGAGCGGCGCTGGATCGATCTGCCCAAGCTTGAGGCCTGATCGTTGGCCATGAATTTTCCACAGATTTTGACATGAACTCATCGCGGATTGCGCCCGCCCCTGACAAGCTGTCGTTGAATACCGCAACGGTAAAAATGCAATGGCGTCTCGATCAGATTATCGAGGGTTGCGCGCGCCACGGCATTCGCGGAATTTCGCCGTGGCGTGATCAGGTTGCCGAGATCGGGCTGAACCAGGCCGCGCAACTGATTAAAAGCCACGGCCTGACGGTCACCGGATACTGCCGCGGCGGCATGTTTCCAGCCACCGACGCGGCCGGCCGGCAAGCCGCAGTGGACGACAATTTCCGCGCCGTCGATGAAGCGCTGACGATCGGTTCGCCGTGCCTTGTCCTGGTGGTCGGCGGAATGCCCAAAGGCTCGAAGGACATCGCCGGCGCCCGCGAGCAGGTGCGCGACGGTATCGGCAAGCTGCTCGAATACTCGCGCAAGGCCGGGATGCCGCTAGCCATCGAACCCTTGCATCCGATGTACGCCGCCGATCGCGCCTGTGTGAATTCCATGGCGCACGCCAACCAGCTGTGCGACGAACTGGGCGACGACGGCCTAGGCATTGCCCTGGACGTCTACCACGTCTGGTGGGATCCCGATTTACGCGAGCAGATCCGTCGCGCCGGAAAGAAACGTTTGCTGGCGTTTCACATTTGCGACTGGCTTGTTCCAACCGCCGACCTGCTGCTTGATCGCGGCATGATGGGCGATGGCGTCATCGATATCGCCGGCTTGCGCGAAGCCGTTGAGTCCGAGGGTTATTCCGGTTTTCACGAAGTCGAGATTTTTTCTGCCGGGAACTGGTGGAAACGCCCGCCGGATGAAGTCTTGGCGATCTGCAAGCAGCGTCACATTGACTGTTGCTGAGCGCTTGTTTCAGGAGAGCACCATGATTGAAAACCGGGTTGCCATCGTCACCGGCGCGTCGCGCGGCATCGGCAATGCCATCGCGACGAGGCTTTCCGGCGAAGGTTATGCCATCGTCGCCGTGGGAACCTCGGAACCGGGCAGCGTTTCGGACAACTTCGAGGCCATCCGTCAGAACGGCAAACCGTGGGTCTATGTGCAAACTGACGTGTCGACCGCGGAAGGGCGTAACAAGATCGTTGAGACGGCACTCGACCGGTATGGACGAATCGACGTTCTGGTGAACAATGCCGGCGTTGCCCCGAAGCTCAGGATGGACATTCTGGAGACAACGGAAGAAAGCTTCGATCGTGTCCTTGGCATCAACCTCAAGTCGACCTTTTTCCTTTCGCAAGCCGTCGCCAACATCATGCGCGAGGAAGTCGCCAACATTCCGGGAATCTCTCCGAAAATCGTCAACATCTCCTCGGTTTCGGCCTACGCATCCTCCACGCAGCGTGCCGAATACTGCATCTCAAAGGCGGCCATCAGCATGGTCACGCTCCTGTTTGCCGACCGTCTCGCCGCCGATGGCATCAACGTCTATGAAGTTCGCCCCGGCGTGATCAACACCGACATGACCGCCGTGGTGAAAGAAAAATACGATGCACTGATCGAAAACGGTCTGACGCCGATCAAACGCTGGGGACAACCGAAAGACGTGGCCAATGCCGTGTCGGTGCTGTGCTCCGGCCTGCTGGATTTCTCGACCGGCGAGGTGATCAACGTCGACGGGGGATTCCACATCCGGCGGCTTTGACTACCGCGAGCGCCTCTGCAGCACGGGCGAATAACCCGACAACAACGGGATTACTCAGCATGGATCCATCATGAATACAGAAATTCCCCAGAACATTCTCGATGCGCTGACCGACGTCCGCCTCCCCCGCAACGTGCGCAAGGCTAGAACGACCGAGACTCACGACATCGACGGACTGAGCGTTCCGGTCTATCGCTGTCCGGCCGTGGTTCTGGGCAGCGGTGCGGCGGGGCTGCGCGCCGCGGTCGAGCTCAAGCGGCAGGGCGTCGATGTCCTGGTCGTCACGCGCAAGCTGTTCTGGGGCACCTCGGCATTTTCCGGGTCCGACAAGCAGACCTTGCACACCGCCTGTACCAAACACCACGGCGATGACTTCACGAAGATGGCGCAGGCGCTGGGTGCCGGCGGCGCGATGGATGCCGACGTCGCCTATGTCGAAGCGGTCGGTTCGATCGATGCGTTCTCGGGACTCAAGTTTCTGGGTCTTCCCTTGCCGGAAGACGCCTATGGCGCCGTGCTCCGTTACCAGACCGATCATGACGAATACGGTCGCGCCACCAGTTGCGGGCCACGCACCTCGCGCTTGATGGTCAAGGTGCTCGCCGAGGAAGCAATCCGCTTGAACATCCCGTTCATCGATCATGCCACCGGCTTTTCCCTCCTGAAACAGGGCAGCGGCAACGACGAAAAAGCGGCCGGTCTGCTCATTCTGGACCGCACTCAGCATGCCAACCCCTATGGACTGAGCCTTATCCTCAGTCCGAATGTCGTGCTGGCCAGCGGTGGCCCCGGCGAACTCTACCGCGACAGCGTCTACCCGAAAAACTGCTTTGGCTCGCTGGGGCTCGCGCTGGAAGCCGGGCTCGTCCTGTCCAACCTGACCGAGCACCAGTTCGGCATCGGGACCCGGCGCACCGAATTCCCGTGGAATCTTTCGGGCACCTACGTCCAGGTCATGCCCTACCTGTATTCGACGGACGATGCCGGGCAGCAATACAACTTTCTCGCCGACTACTACCGCACGACGCAGGAACTGGTCTCCAACGTTTTCCGCAAAGGCTACCAGTGGCCGTTCCACGCCTCGCGCACGCTGGACTATGGCTCCAGCCTGGTGGACCTGGCCATCTATCGCGAAACCCGGAAAGGCCGGACAGTCTGGCTCGATTTCAGGCGCAACCCGCTGCCTGTTCCCGGCGATTTACCCTTTGACCTCGATCGCCTTGATCCGGACGTGCGCAGCTACCTGGAAAACAGCAACGCCTTGCTGGCCAGCCCCATCGAACGCCTGCAACGCATGAATCCGTTGGCCATCGAGCTGTACAAGCAGTACCGCCACGACATCACGCGCGATCCGTTGCCGTTCAACGTCAATCACCAGCACATGAATGGCGGCGTCGACGTCGACATCCATGCCCGCAGCAGCCTGAACGGCTGTTACGCCGTCGGTGAAATCGCCGGCACCCATGGCGTGACCCGCCCCGGCGGCGCGGCCCTCAACGCCGGACAGGTGTTTGGTCAGCGTTGCGCTTCGCATATCCACGCGCGCCTGCAAAAAATCCGGGAGCACGGCATCGAGCCAGCGCCGCTTGATGTCCCGGTTCGGACCGCCCTCGCCTGGCTGCAGCACAATATGGGCAATACGGAAGGGCTTGCATTGGACGAACTGGCCAAAGACATTCAGGCGCGCATGAGCGATCACGCCGGTTTCATTTGCCATGTCGACCAAGTGCCCCTTGCGCTGGAAGCCGCTCGCGCGCTGAACCACGACATCGCGAAATGCGGTGTACATATCAGCGAACCAAGACATCTGTCCGAAGGCGTATTACGCGTTCAGACCGCCCTGCTCTCCGAAGCCGTTCTTGCGGCCCTCGATCACTACATCCGCGATTCAGGTGGAAGCCGGGGCGCGCGCATGCTGTGTTCCGCAGACGGAAGCAACACGCCGTCGTCACGCGAGGGCGATCTGGATCAGTACCGTTTCCGGGCGGAAAGCACGCCACACCGGCAAGAAAAGATCCTTCTGCGCTACCGGCCCGAGACCGGCATGGAGATTTTCAAGCGCCCGCTGCGGCCGATTGAAGATACGGGAAAAATATACTTCGAGAAAAACTGGCGCGCTTTTCTGACCGGCGCCATCTACCCCGAAGACTCGTGACCGCCTGCCCGGCGAGTGCGGGCGGGCACGCCACCGCGTTTTGATTTGACGGCACCAGAGCCTTCGGTAGTCATGATTGGGCATCGGGCTGCAACAGTGCCATCACCTCCGGCTGAACACGCTCAAGCTCGGCGAGTACCTCGGGCGGCACCCTGTCGTTATCGATGAACTTCTCGGCCGCTGTCGCCGAAGAACGAGGCATGGCATCCTCAAGGATCAGATCGAACTCTTTATCCAGACTGACCGTAAACAGCCAATCGGTTTTCCCGTCCAGGTTGATGCGTACGGCCACGTCTCTATAGTCTTCTGCGTCGCTGGCAACAGCAATCTGTGTTTTCTTGGCCATGATGGCACCCTTTCGCCTGACGGCATATTTTGAAACCTTAGTTTACCTGACCACAATTGAAACGGTTCTGATAAGACAGAAATTCGCCACAAGCGGACAACTGTTCTGATACCATTTGCCAACCACCGGAAGGAAGTGAGGACGACCTCACCGCTCCATTTCGTATCGGGGACGGCCCCTCATTGTTGGGGAGCGTTTCATGAACTGGGCCATTCTGTTGGTTGCTGGGCTGTTTGAAATCGGCTGGGCGGTTGGACTTAAATACACCGAGGGGTTTTCACGTCTGTGGCCGTCTGTCTGGACCATTCTGTCCATGACACTCAGTGTCGTGCCGCTTGGCGCTGCCATGAAAACATTTACCGTCGGCACCATTGGAACTGCAGTATCGGCCATGGTCCTGTCTGGCGAACCGGCTAACGTAGCTCGACTGCTGAGCCTTGCATTCATCCGTGCTGGTATCGTTGGCCGGATGTTGCCTATGTCTTGGCTGTCAGCTTGGGGGCGACAACGGACACCGGAAGCAAGCTGAAACTGCTGGGTCCACTTGGACAGCTCCGCACCTCGAAATGAGTCTCTTGCAGCCTCGATTGCTCCAGCGTATTCCACTATTGATTGTATCGCCCTTGGCATAACACACTCGACGGAGTCACCTTGAATACCCGTATCCCAAAGACCAGCCGCAAGGCGCAAATCGATGCTGTTCTTCTTAAATTTCCTGGCGTCAGCGCAAGAAAAATTAGCGACCTTGACGCCTACTTCGTCGACGACAAAATGTTCGCCTGTATAAGCGGAAACGGCGTAGGGCTACGTGTGTCTGCCTCCTCCGCGACCGAGTTGCAATTCTCAAGAAGCAACGTCGTTCCATTTAAACCCGGCGGGATGGCAAGTTCGAGGGAGTGGATTCAAATCGATCGGGCCGACGCAGCAGACTACGAGCACGATCTCGAATTGTTTCGGGCCTCGCTTGAGTTCGTGAAAAGCGCCCGGACCCGGTAATTTCGCAGCAACGCGAAGGCCTACTTTCTGTTTCGCCGGACTTCAGCTTTGGGTTGTGAGCGCTCCATCGGCTTTCTCGTAGGTCACATTGAATGCTAAAGTCATGGCGTCAGGCGGTTGTCGGCCAGAAGCTGACCTTGGCCAATTGGGCATGTAACGTCTGTTTGTGATTCGTTGAGCAGTCATTTGGCGAAGAGTCTATCCTGCAAGTAGCGAGTTGCTAGGCGCCGTTACTTGGAAAGCCACTCACTTTCTTCAAGCACTCGGCGTAACCGTCGCACCGCGCCGAACAGCTGTTCACCGGCAAAGCCTCCAAAACCAAGCATCAAACCGGATAGCGGCAGATGGCCAGAGCACATCGGCGACAAGGCTCGCAACGCGATTCCCGCTTTGTTGGCAGCCCTCGCAACGGCCACATCATCTAGCCCATAGGGAAGCCATACAACGATATGCATTCCTTGGTCGGCCGGCTGGGTGCGCAGCTCGGGCAGTTCAACTTGCAGAGCATCAATCAGCGCCTGGCGTCGCTCGCCGTAGATAGCGCGAATCCGCCGAATATGGGTCTCGAAGTAGCCCTCTTTCATGTAGGCCGCGATGACATGCTGTTCGGTCAGTGGCGAACCTCGGCCGATCAAAGCCCGTGCCCCGACAAAGGCCTTCGCCAAGCAATCAGGCGCCACGACGTAACCCAGCCGAAGCGAAGGCGCCAAGACCTTACTGAACGTCCCCAGGTAGATGACCCTGCTGCTATCTAAACCTTGCATGGCGGGAAATGGTTGGCCGGCATAGCGCAATTCACTGTCGTAGTCGTCTTCGACAATCCATCCACTAGACTTTCTGGCCCACTCGATGAGTGCCAGTCGCCTGGGCATGCTCAATGGCATCCCCATCGGGTATTGATGGGAGGGGGTCACAAAGGCCGCCTTGGCTGCGGGGCACATCCCCAGGGCTCTGGCCACATTGAAGCCCTGGCTATCCACGGCAATTCTCTGCACTTCGATGCCTCGCTCTTCGAGCACCGAAGTCAGCCCTGGGTAAGCTGGGTCTTCAGCCCAGGCAGCGTCGCCGGGTGACAGCAACACCCTGGCCGCCAGGTAGAGTCCCTGTTGCGTGCCTTCGGTGATGATGATGTTCTCTGGGCCACAACGAACAGCTCGTGCCTTCCGCAGATAGTCCGCAATTGCTTTCCGCAAGGTCAGCAGGCCACTGGGGTCGCTGTACCCGGATGGTGCCGCGACTTGCGATACCCGCACTCGGTTACTGAGCCGCCGCCAGTGGTCATCCATTGCAACAGCCCCCTCTGGCACCGCAACGGAAAACGGCACCGAGGGCAGCGGCGCTAGACGCTCGGCAATAGCGGCATAGCGTGCGGCGGACTCAGGCGGCGCTGGCATGCAGTCCACGTCACTCGCTGGGCTTCCTTGCAGCGATACATTCGGCTCATGAAGCGTCGCGGCCACCCGTGTGCTGGCACCTGGCTGCGCGTCCAGGCACCCCTCGGCCATCAATTGCTCGTAGGCTTCCGTCACGGTTCCCCGTGATACGCCCAACGACTCTGCCAGTGCCCTGGAGGATGGCAGACGCTCACCTGCGGTCAGTTCCCCTCTGGAGATAGCATTACGTAATGCCTCGGCCAGTTGCCGGCCAATTCCGCCTTGGGTGCGGTCAATCGCCCCGAGGGCAGGAATCTCTATCAACATTTGGCGACGCGGCACGAGCAGGCTCCCACAGGTTGAAACTGGACTATTAAATTCGTTGGTAACTGGCTCTTCATGATAGTCCGGTTTGGCGAAAAAATGCATCCACGAATTGACCGATGAAAGGACCTGAAATGCACTGCCCTTCTATGTTTCGTGAAGAACGCCTCG
>JANNNT010000072.1:0-4130 GCA_031398685.1 Rhodocyclaceae bacterium
AACAATAAGACCCCAAAACAGGGCCGGTTGCTCAACCAATACCGCCGGGCCGGGCTGGATGCTGTGAATCATCATGGCCCCGATCATGATGGCCATGGTCGGGTTTGACGGAATCCCCAGAGTCAGCATCGGGATGAACGAGGTCTGCGCGCCCGCGTTGTTGGCGGACTCCGGGCCAGCAACGCCTTCGATCGCGCCTTCACCGAAGGGAATTGGGTTCTTGGAGAGTTTCTTTTCGACCGCGTAAGCGGCAAATGAAGAAAGCACGGCGCCGCCGCCAGGCAATATGCCAAGAAACGAACCGATTCCTGTACCCCGCAGGATCGCCGGCAGGATGCTCTTGAATTCGGCCCAGGAGAGTTTCAGCCCGGACACGTGTTTGAGCATCACCTCGCGCGTTTCCTTTTTCTCGAGGTTATTGATGATTTCGCCAATGCCGTACATGCCCATGGCCAGAACGACAAAGCCAATTCCGTCGGCCAGCCACGGCGCACCGAACGTGAAACGCTCAGCGCCGGAGTTAACGTCGGTGCCGATGATTCCCAGCAGCAAGCCAAACAGAATCATGCCGATTGCGTGAAGCAGCGAGCCATGCGCAAGAATGATCGATACGATCAGACCCATCACCAGCAGCGAGAAGTATTCGGCCGGACCGAATTTGAGGGCCATCTCGGCCAAAGGCGGAGCGAACAGGGCAATCAGGAAAGTCGCAATCGTGCCGGCGATGAAAGAGCCGATAGCGGCGGTGGCGAGTGCTTTTCCGGCCTCGCCTTTTCTTGCCATGGCGTGACCATCCAGCGCCGTAATCACCGACGAGGCTTCGCCCGGCAGATTAACCAGAATAGCGGTCGTAGACCCGCCGTACTGGGCGCCGTAAAAGATGCCGGCGAGCATGATCAGTGCCGTGACCGGCTCAAAACTGAAGGTGATCGGCAGCAACATGGCGATGGTGGCGACCGGGCCGAGACCGGGCAACACCCCAATCAGGGTGCCGAGAACAACGCCGACAAAACAATAAAGCAAATTGCCCAGCGAGAGGGCGGTGCTAAAACCCAGTGAAAGATTTGCGAGAATATCCATGGTCGCTCCTTACCTTCCGAACCAGGAACCAAGGATCGAGAACGGCAAACCCAATCCTTTGACAAAAAACATCACGCTCAGGAACGTGGTAACGACCGCGAGCAGCAACGCCGTCCTGAATTTGAACTTGGGGCTGGCCCAGGCGCTGAGCATGACCAGAAGAACCAGCGCAATGGCCAGGCCGGCAACGCGCACAAGGAGCCCGAAGAGGACAATGCTCCCGATCACCAGCCCAATCTCTTTCCAGGCAAACGGTGCTATCGATTCACCGTTGTGAAAGAAGCTGCGTGCTATGGATGCCACTCCGACCGCCATCAATAGAATGGCCAGCAGGGTCGGGAAAAACCCGGGGCCCATGCGGATCGCCGAGCCGAACGTGTAGCCCCGGGCAACCAGTGCGGCTGCCGCGCCGACCGTGGCATACATCACCCCGGCGTAAAAATCCCTAGGGTGCTTGATTAGTGTGCTCATTGAAAACCCTTCGACACCGGGGCAGACCGGGCATGGATAACCCGATCTGCTTAGCGCAAATCAATCCATGGTGATCTTGCCGGCCTCGATGATTTGTTTCCAGCGAGCCAGTTCCTGGTCGAGGAAAACGGCGAACTCTTGCGGCGTCGATGCGACAATCTCAAAGCCGGGATCGGTCAGTTTCTTGGCAACTTCCGGGTCTTTCAAGGTAAACATCATGGCGTTGAGCAGTGCGCTCTTCACATCAGCTGGCAATCCTTTGGGGGCGCCCAGCGCCTGCCATGACCAGATCACCGCATCCTTGACGCCGGTTTCGGCCAAGGTCGGAACGTCGGGCAGCAGGAGCGAACGCTTTTCACCGGTGGTTGCCAAGGCCTTGAGTTTCCCGGCCTTGATGTGACCGATGACGTTGTTCAGATTCTGGAACGACGCTTCGGCATGACCGGCAATCAGGTCGGAAATCGCCGGGCCACCGCCCTTGTAGGGAACGTGGATACCGCTGGTTCCGGTCTTTTGCCAGAACACGGCAGCGGACAGGTGATCCGATGATCCGGCACCTGAAGAGGCGAACGTCACTTTCTCCGGATTTTTCTTCAGGTAAGCCACCAGTTCGGCGACGTCTTTAACCGGAA
The DNA here is from genome assembly GCA_031398685.1 of Rhodocyclaceae bacterium. GTDB lineage: Bacteria > Pseudomonadota > Gammaproteobacteria > Burkholderiales > Rhodocyclaceae > Propionivibrio. The sequence goes on from JANNNT010000072.1 coordinate 2,184, forward strand.
CGTTCGGATTAACGACCAATATGTTCGGCGAACGAACCGCCACCGTCAGCAAGTCAAAATCCTTGGCCGGATCATAGGCCAGATTTTTCTGCAGGAAGGGGTTGGTGGCCCAAACGCCGATGGACGCTGCAAGCAGGGTGTAGCCGTCCGGCGCGGCGCGTTTGACCTGGGTGGCGCCGATGGCCCCGGTGGCGCCCGGTTTGTTTTCGACGACGATCGGCTGGCCCAGCTTTTCACTCATCTTTTGCGTCATGAAGCGCGCCAGCATGTCGGTCGATCCACCGGGCGGGAAAGGAACGATGATCGTCACGGGCTTGTCGGGATAACCTGCCGCCTGAACTCCGGTAGCCAGTACGAGCCCAGTGACCAGGGCCGTCAGTATTTTTCTCATGGTACGCATCTCCTCAAGAGTCATGTCCCGTCAGTAAATTTAAGCACCTTCGGGACAACAGGTGCCGCACCACTCAGCAAAACGTGTTAACCAGCCTCATCTTCGGCAGCCCCATTCTCCCGAATCATGATGGCTCGAAAATCGTTAACATTGGTCAGCGTTGGCCCAGTGATAATCGAATCCCCCAACGCGCCGAAGAAACCGTGGCCGTCGTTATTGTCAAGACAGTCTTTGGGGTGGATACCCAGCGCCCAGGCGCGTTGCAGCGAATCCGGCGCCAGATAGGCCCCGGCAATCTCTTGCTGCCCATCGACACCATCGGTGTCCCCGGCCAGGGCATGAATCCCGGCCTGGCCATTCAACGCCACGCCCAGGGAAAGCAGAAATTCAACGTTGCGCCCGCCCTGCCCGTTACCGCGTACGGTGACCGTCGTTTCGCCGCCGGAAAGCAAGATGCAGGGTGCGGCGAAGGGTTGCCCGCACTTGGCGACCTGCAAGGCAATCCCGGCCATGACCTTCCCGACATCCCGCGCTTCGCCTTCGATGCTGTCGCCCAGAATGTGTGGGGTGAAACCGGCCTGTCTTGCAACGTTTGCCGCCGCTTCCAGTGCCATCTGCGGCGTGGCGATCAGGCGTGTTTCGATACCTGCGAGGCGTGCATCCTCGGGCTTGATCGATTCGCCGCGGCCGCTCTCCAGAACGTCCCGGACGTTTGCCGGCAGCTCAATGCCGTAGCGACGCACGATGGCCAGCGCGTCTTCGCAGGTGGTCGCGTCACCGACCGTGGGGCCGGAGGCGATGTTGCTCGGGTCATCGCCCGGCACATCGGAAATCAGCAGCGTGACGACCTTGGCCGGATGGCAGGCCGCCGCCAGGCGCCCCCCTTTGATCGCCGAGAGATGGCGGCGCACACAGTTCATTTCGCTGATGCTGGCACCCGACTTGAGCAGTTCGCGGTTCACTGCCTGCTTGTCTTCGAGTGTGATGCCGTCGAGTGGCAAGGCGAGCAGGGCGGAACCGCCGCCGGAAATCAGGCACAGCACGGTATCGTCGGCGCCAAGCTGGTCGGCCAGAGCGTAGATGCGTTGCGCGGCAGCCAACCCGGCGGCGTCCGGCACCGGGTGAGCGGCTTCGACGATTTCGATGCGCTCGCAGGGCACGGCATAGCCGTAACGGGTGACGACCAGGCCGGAAAGCGAACCGTCCCAGTGCTCTTCGACCACCCGCGCCATCGCCGCCGAAGCCTTGCCGGCACCGATGACAATCAAGCGCCCGCCGGGAGCCGCTGGCGCGCCGGGCAGGTGCGGCGGAAGGCACAGCGCCGGCTGCGCCGCTGCGATGGCCGCGGCAAACATCTGCTGCAGCAACTCGCGCGGGTCATTTTTCGTGCTCATGGCTGCAATCCGCCTCTAGGCTCAGTCCTTCTGCCCGATTTCGAAGTTGGCCATCAGTTCCAGCGCCTTGACCATGGCGGAGTGGTCCCAGGCGCTGCCGCCGTGAGCCGCACAGGTGTTGAACAGCTCCTGGCAGGTGGCGGTGTTGGGTAAGGCGACGCC
>JANNNT010000187.1:0-4218 GCA_031398685.1 Rhodocyclaceae bacterium
CCTGCAACGCGGCGCGAACCTCGCCCTGATCCGGCAAGGACTGCGCCGGATTGGTACAGGCAATCCACACGGCCTTGATTTCGCCGCGTTTCAAGGCAGAAAAAAGATCGACAGCCGCCCTGCCCGGCTTGTCCGGTACCGAAGGAATACCCCACAGACGCGCCACTTCGTCACGATGTACGGGATTAGCCATGTCACGGTGGGCCGAGAGGAGGTTAGCCAGACCACCGACTTCGCGGCCTCCCATGGCATTCGGCTGACCAGTTAGTGAAAACGGGCCGGTACCCGGCTTGCCGATCTGGCCAGTAGCCAGATGCAGATGAATGAGCGCCGCATTGTTGTGCGTACCATGGGACGATTGATTCAATCCCTGGCAATAGAGCGAGAGCGCGGCACTGGACGTGCCAAACCAACGTGCGGCCTGAATGATGTCGCCCTCGGCGAGTTCGCAAATCCGGGCAACGACAGCAGGCGAATAGGCCGCGACGGTCTTTTCCAGAACCTCGAAACCTTCGGTATGCGCCGCGATGTAGTCGCGGTCGACGTTTTCCTCTGCCAGCAATACATGTAGCAGGCCATTGTAGAGGGCGATATCCGAGCCGGGCTTGAGCGGAAGGTGCAGATCGGCGATCTCGGCGGTCTCACTCCGCCGGGGGTCAACAACGATGATCTTGAGTTGTGGATTGGCCGCTTTCGCATCTTCAATGCGGCGAAAGACGATCGGGTGTGCCACGGCCGGGTTGGCACCGGCGATCAGCAAACAGTCCGCCAGACCGATATCTTCATAGTTGCACGGCGGTGCATCGGCACCCAGTGTCTGTTTGTAGCCTGCTACCGCGGATGACATGCACAGGCGCGAGTTGGTATCAACGTTGTTGGTACCGATCAAGCCTTTGGCCAACTTGTTGAAAACGTAATAGTCCTCGGTCAGCAATTGGCCGGAAATGTAGAAGGCGACGCTATCGGGACCATGAACACGGATAATTTCGGCAAAACGGTTGGCGGCATGATCGAGCGCCTCATTCCAGTCCGCTCGCAAGCGCGGCGAACTGCGTTCAAGGCGAAGTTCAGGGTACTGGAGACGGTAATCCGGGCGCGCCGTCAGGTGCAAGGTCGCACCCTTGGTGCACAAACGACCAAAATTGGCCGGGTGATCCGGATCGCCGCGAACGCCAATAATCGTGTTGTTCTCAGCTTCGATCAACAGGCCACAGCCAACGCCGCAGTAACAACAGGTTGATTTGATTTGCTTGGTCATGGTTTGTACTCCTGTGCCCACTTGAGCAACAGGTGTGCCATGCATAGGAATCAAGCATTTGAGACCTATTGGCCAGCCCGGAGCCCGGGTAACGCTTCATATTGGTGCAATGCTGACGGCTATCGCCTCAAGACTGGGCAGTCTTACTTGATACGCTGCAATTTGGGACGCCCAGTGGGTGGTGCAGAAGGTGGCACAGGAGGCGGCTCGGGCTCGCTGCCGTTCTCGGTAGCGGGTGCTGCACTGACGGCGCCTGAACTATCCGCTTCAAACGCCATGCCGGCACCGTTTTCCTTGGCGTAGATGGCAACCACATTGCCGATGGGCACCGATATGTCGCGCGCCACGCCACCGAAGCGCGCCTGGAAGGAGATGCCGTCGTTGGCGATGTTCAGATGCCCCGTGGCCTCATAACCGATGTTCAGAACGATCTGTCCGTCGCGCACAAACTCGCGGGGCACCCGCGCACGCTCGTCCGCAACGACAGCGATGTAAGGCGTAAAGCCATTGTCACAGCACCATTCGTGAAGGGCGCGGATCAGATAGGGCTTGGTCGATGGCAGTTCCATGATCATTTCCGAAACAAATCGACAGAACAGGAATAAAACGTCCGGCATCGGGGCCGGACGTTTATTGAGAAAACTTACCGGCGCATGGCCTTTTCAGACGGCGTCAATGCGTCGATGAATCCTTGACGGCTGAAAATCCGCTCAGCGTATTTCATCAGGGGCGCAGCGGACTTCGGCAGTTCGATTGCGTAGTGATCCAGACGCCAGAGCAGCGGTGCAATCGCGACATCAAGCATCGAAAAGTCTTCCCCCAGCATATGTTTCTGCTTGACGAATACCGGAGCCATCTCGGTCAGGCGATCACGGATCGTCTGCCGCGCCTTGTCGGCTGTCTTGATATTCTTTTCCAGTGCCTCGATGTGCGAAAAAACCTCGCGCTCCATCGTAATCAGCAACTGGCGGGCGCGCGCACGCATGATCGGGTCAGCCGGCATCAGTTGCGGATGCGGAAAGCGCTCGTCGATGTACTCGTTGATGATGTTCGGCTCATACAGGATGAGATCGCGTTCAACGAGTACCGGCACTCGGCCATAGGGATTGATCATGGCGATATCTTCCGGCTTGGCAAAGAGATCGACATCGATTACCTGGAAGTCCATGCCTTTTTCGTACAGGACGATGCGGCAACGTTGGCTGAACGGGCACGTCGTGCCCGAATAGAGATTCATCATGATCAATACCCCAAAAAACAAACCGGCACCGTGGCGGCGATGGGCGCTTTTATACGCATACCCCGGCGATGCCGTAGCCTGAAAACCAGGCGGTTACTCAATTCTTCTTGACGTCTTTCCAATAGGCCTTCTTCAACGCATAGGATACGCCAAAGAGGACAAACAGAAACGCCAGAACACCGAAACCCAACTGTTTGCGGAAACCGGCTCCCGGTTCAGCAGCCCAAACAAGAAAACCCACCAGGTCAGCAATCTGCTTGTCGTACTCGGTCGGCGACAACTGCCCTGGAACAGCCAGCTCCAGTTTGTGGGTTTCATGATTCAACATCTGCTGCCCCTGCAACTCCCACAAGACATGTGGCATACCGACGTTGGCAAACAGCGTATTGTTCCAACCCGTCGAGCGCTGGTCATCACGATAAAAGGAGCGCAGATAGGTATAGAGCCAGTCTGCACCGCTTCCGTCCGCCGACGCACGGGCACGGGCCACCAGCGTCAGGTCAGGTGGGTTAACGCCGAACCACTGCTTTTGCTCGGCCGGACGAGCGGCAACACGCATTTGCTCTCCAATTTTTTCGGCGGTGAACATCAGGTTTTCCCTGACCTGCTGCTCGGTCAAACCGAGTTCCGTCAAGCGGTTATAACGCACAAAACTAGCGCCGTGGCAGTTCAGACAATAGTTAACAAAGACCTTGGCGCCATTTTGCAGCGCCGCTTGGTCGCCCTGCACGTCCGGAGCCTTGTCGAGGTGCAGCGCCGCACCCGCAGCAAATGCGGTGACCGGTACAAACAGGAGCGCCAACAGGAATTTCTTCATGATGTTCGCGTTCATTTGAAGGTCACCCTTTGCGGTTCCGGTTTGCACTTGTCAATCTTCGAATACCAGGGCATCAGCAGGAAGAAACCAAAGTAGATGGCACTGCAAATCTGCGAGACGATTTGACCAACCGGGGACGGCGGCTGTGTGCCAAGATAACCTAGGATCAGGTACGCAATAACAAACGCCGTCAGAAAACCCTTGTAGATCGGGCCACGGTAGCGAATCGACTTAACCGGGCTCCGGTCAAGCCAAGGCAGGAAGGCAATGACCACCACCGAAGCGCCCATCGCAAGAACCCCCCAGAACTTCGCATCCAGCCCGAACAGCGGCCACACCATGGAACGCAGGATCGAATAGGACGGCGTGAAGTACCACACCGGCGCAATGTGCAGCGGGGTCTTCAGCGGATCAGCCGGGAAGAAATTATTGTACTCAAGGAAATAGCCGCCACCTTCCGGAGCGAAGAAGACAATGATCGAGAAGACCATCAGGAAGACAACCACACCAACAATGTCCTTCACCGTGTAGTACGGGTGGAAAGGAATGCCGTCGAGCGGAATACCTTTGGCATCCAGGTTTTTCTTGATCTCGATTCCGTCCGGATTATTTGATCCGACTTCGTGCAGCGCCAAGATGTGGGCAGCGACCAGGCCAAGCAAAACGAGCGGTACGGCGATGACATGGAAGGAGAAGAAGCGGTTCAGCGTCGCATCGCCGATCACGAAGTCGCCACGAATCCAGAGCGAAAGCGGCTCACCGATCAGCGGGATGGCTGAGAAGAGGTTCACGATCACCTGCGCCCCCCAGTACGACATCTGCCCCCAGGGCAAGAGATAACCCATGAAAGCCTCAGCCATCAGGCAGAGGAAGACCATGGCGCCAAAGACCCAGATCAACTCA
>JANNNT010000476.1:0-7589 GCA_031398685.1 Rhodocyclaceae bacterium
AGCGAGAAATAAGGTTGAGAGCTGGTTCGAACGGGGAGGTCGCCTTCATTCCTGGCAATGAGGAGTTTGCACATTTTTTCCCAGAGATTCTTGCGGGTGATGCTCAAGTTATCGGCGCAGCAGTGAGATTCGCCAACTTCAGGAATTTCAGCGTCGGAACGATGCAATTGCCAAGAGTGCCGTTTTGCGCTTCTCTGACAGGTGCTACTCACCACGAGGCTCGCGACTATGTTCCCGGTGCCTTCACGCCTACTTGATAACGAAACAGGGGGATTGGTACCGTTGCCGATGATCACTGGCGCGCGCTACCGTGAGGTCATACGGCCTCCTGCCGATTTTCGTCTCCATTGAAAAACAGAGTGAGCCTGAGGCTGTTCCTAGTTTCGCTGGCGGAATTCAAACAAGGCCATCCCGGCAAGGAGTGCCAGCGCAAAGACGAGGCCTTTCATGGCGCCGGCGCCGAGCAACACGAGCGCCGGGCCAGGACAGATTCCGGCGAGCCCCCACCCTAGGCCAAACAGCACGCTGCCAACGACAAGGCGCCGGTCGATTTGTCGGGCCGTCGGCATTTGCATGGGCTGGCCCAGCAGCGATGTGCTTCTGTTCCGGGCCAGCCTGAAGGCCAGGGCGCTGAGCGCGATGGCGCCGGCCATGACAAATATCAGAGAAGGATCCCAACTCCCGGCAAGGTCGAGAAACCCGAGAACCTTGTCCGGATTGCTCATTCCCGAAATAATCAGCCCCAGACCGAAGATCAGGCCGACAGCGAATGAAAGAAAAATGGTCATGAAAGCTTCCTAAACCAGGAGATGGCGAACGGCATAGACCGTTGCGAAACCCATCCCCATGAATATCAAGGTGGCCACCAGCGATCGCGGTGACAGGCGCGCCAGACCGCACACGCCGTGACCGCTGGTGCACCCGGAACCGTAGCGACTGCCAAAACCGACCAGCAATCCGGCCAGCACGAGGCCCCCCCAGCCCGTATCGATGCGGATTTCCGGCAATTGCGCAAAAACCCGATACACCACGGGGGCGAGAATCAATCCCAGAACGAAGGCCATGCGCCATGCCAGATCACCGGCCCTGGGGCGTTGCAGCAGCCCGCCGACGATCCCGCTAATTCCGGCGATGCGCCCGTTGCCGAGGAGAAACAAGGCCACAGAAAGCCCGATCAGCAGGCCGCCAAGCAAGGCGCTAAGCGGCGTGAAATTCATCCAGTCTATGCTCATGGGGCAACTCCATCGCGTTGCGGGCAGTACTGTTCATACAAGGTGTTGAGCAGCGCCAGCACTTTCTTGTCGGCGACCGAGTAATAAATCCGCTTGCCGTCGCGGCGCGTATTGACCAGCGCTTCGCTGCGCAACACCCCCAACTGCTGGGACAGCGTCGGCTGGTGCAGGTCCAGCAATTCCTCCAGCTCGCCAACGGATTTCTCGCCCTGGCTGAGCTGGCACAGTAAAAGCAAGCGGTCTTCATTGGCCAAGGCACGCAATACCACGGTCGCCTCTCCGGCAGCGGCTTGCATCAAGTCAATACTCAGGGTGCGGTGCTTGCTATCCATTCGACCTCCATATTTATTTGAATTAATTATATCATGTGATAATATGTTATTCAACATATCGTTGCCGATACCCTCCACCCCGATCGGGTATCGGTAGACAAACTACCACCGGAGAAGATTGATGGAACACATGAATTTATTGGTCATTGGCGGTGTTGCCGCTGGTGCGTCTTTCGCGGCACGGGCGCGGCGGCTCGACGAATCGGCACGCATCACTATCATCGAACGCGGCCCGGACGTGTCTTTCGCCAATTGCGGTCTGCCCTACCACATAGGTGGCGAGATCCCGTCGCGCGAAGTGCTTGCCGTGCACACGCCCGAATCGCTCAAAGCCCTGCTCAATCTCGATGTTCGTACCCAATGCGAAGCGACCCGTATCGACCGCGCCGGCAAGCGGGTACAGGTACGCGATCTGAAAAGCGGGCAGAGCGAATGGCTGGCCTACGACAAGCTGATGCTCGCTCCAGGTGCAGCGCCCCTGGTTCCGCCCCTGCCCGGCGTGGACGACGCGCGCATTTTGACCCTGCGCAATCTGGTCGATATGGATCATATTGCCAGTGTCGCTGAAGCGGGTAAACGCGCCGTCGTGGTAGGCGCCGGTTTCATCGGTCTGGAAATGGCCGAGCAGTTGCAGCGCAAGGGGATCTCAGTTCAGCTCGTCGAAATGCTACCGCAGGTATTGCCGCAACTCGATGTGAAGATGACCAAGCAGTTGGAAAGTGAACTGCGTCAGAACGGTATCGGCCTGCATCTGGGCGAGCAGGTGACCCGCTTTGAGGGCAGGGAGGCGGTGATGCACTGTCATCTCGCATCAGGCGGCGTCCTGGATGCCGATTTTGTCGTCATGTCGATCGGCGTGCGCCCGGAATCCGTCCTGGCCAAAGAGGCCGGCCTGCAACTCGGCGAACGCGGTCACATCGTCGTTTCCGACTATATGCAGACTTCCGATCCGGATATCTATTCCGCGGGTGACGCCGTGGAAACCGCTGACCGGACTCTGGGTGGCAAGACCGTGGTGGCGCTCGGCGGACCGGCCAACCGCCAGGGGCGAGTCGCTGCCGACCATATCTTCATGGCTGAACGCGCGCGGCCTTATCCCGGATCAATCGGTACCGCCATTGTTCGCGCCTTCGACGTCGTCGCCGGAGTGACCGGCTGGACCGAGCAACGCTTGCAGAAGGCCGGCAAGCGCTACGCGGCGGTAACGGTCAATGATTACCAGCATGCCACTTATTTCCCCGGCGCCACTTCGCTGACCCTGAAGATTCTCTGGGAACAGGAAACGGGACGCCTGCTCGGCGCTCAGGCGACGGGTCATGATGGAGTGGACAAACGCCTAGACGTCCTGGCGACGGCGATCAGCGCGAAAATGGACATCGAAGATCTGTGCCATCTGGAACTGGCGTATGCGCCACCGTTCGGGTCGGCCAAGGACATTGTCAATCTGGCCGGTTTCGCTGCCACCAATCTGCGCGACGGCCTGGTGACGAGCGTCGACCGCCTGCCGGAAGATCCCACCGTGCAACTTGTTGATGTCCGCGCCAAGGCACTGGCCGATGCATATCCGATTCCCACCGCGATCAACATTCCCTTTCCCACGCTGCGCAAAAGTTTGGATACCCTCGACCGGGCAAGGCCGGTGGTAACGCTCTGCGCTATGGGCAAGATGAGTTATTTCGCCGCGCGCGTGTTGACCCAGAATGGCTTTGACGTGAAGAGTCTGAGCGGCGGAATCAAGGCCAACATCGACCCGGGAATGCCGGCGAAAGTTTAAACCGGTGATTTTGCAATCGCCACCGATTCAAGCTGGCCAAGATCCTCGAAGGCACTGTTGGCCGAGAGATGAACGTCTCCGGACAAGTCCTGCCATAGCGGTGAGTTAAGCAGGCGGTCCTGAACCGGTCCTTTGACCTCAGCCAGATGCAGCCGGATATTTCGGCTGTTCAGATCGCGGTTGATGTCGGTGAGCACTTCCATGGCGGTGGTATCGACCCGATTGACCGCACTCATGACCAGTACCACGTCATGCGTGTCGGCGGCGCTTTCTAGTTCAGCGCCCAGACGTGCTTCGATGGCATTCAGATTGCCAAAAAACAGGCTCTCATCGATCCTCAGGAATAAAACGCCGGGAATCGTTTCGACACCGTGACGCTCGATATTGCGGAAGTGTTCAGTTCTGGCGATCCGCCCGATGACGGCGATATGCGGCGTGCTGGCGCGCAGCAACAGCGTCGCCAGCGACAAACCGATGCCCAACGCGATTCCCCACTCCAGCCCGAAAATCAGCACCCCCAGCCCTGTTCCAAGCAGCGCCAGCGCATCCGCACGGTCATAGGACCAGGCCTGGCGAAAAGCCTTGATGTCGATCATGCTGATGGCGGCGATTACGATGCTGGCCGCCAACACGGCGAGTGGCAGCCTGGCAAACCAATGCGTTCCCGTTGCAACGATACCCAGCATGGCAATGGCGGAAATGATGCTGGCCAGCGGGCTTTGAGCTCCCGCCGCGACGTTGATCGCAGACCGGGACAAGCCGCCGCCGACGGGCATTCCGCCGTAAAAAGCGGCGACGATATTGGCCGCGCCCAGTCCGGCGAGTTCCCTATTGGCCTCAACCCGTTCCCGTCGCTTGATGGCCAGTGCCTGCGCCATCGTGATGTTTTGCACCATGCCAATCAGGGCCAGGATCAGGGCCGGTACCGTCAGTAGCCTGAGGTCCGCAAAACTCGGTACAAAGAACGTAAACGAGGCCAGTCCTTCCTGCACGGTACCGACCACGGCGACGCCGTGCTGGCGGTCGAGGTCGAGTTCAATCACCAGCAGCGTTGCCGCGGCGACGACGATCAATGGCATCAGGCGGACCAGGAAGTCTGCATGCTGCGACGCTATCCCGATTCGGCCCAGGGCAGGGGTCAGCCATTTGCGCGAAGAATAAAGCACAATCAGCGCTGTTCCGCCAATCAGCAGAGTGACTGGCTTGGCTTGAGCACCGTTGGCATAAAGCGAAGACATCAGCTGCCAGGTATTCGAACCACTGATCTGCACGCCGAGCAGGAATTTGATCTGGCTGATGACGATAAGTACCGCAGAGCCTGATATGAATCCACTGACGACCGGCCGGCTCAGGAGTTGCGAAAGAAAACCCAGGCGAAACAGTCCAAAGGCCAGGATCAGGACTCCGGAGAAAAGAGAAAGGCTGGCCGCCAGAGCGATGTAGTGCGGGCTCCCCGGGGTGGCCAGAGGGCTGAGCACCGAAAAAGTCATAATTGCGGTAATCGCTACCGGTCCCACGGCCTGCGTCATGCTGCTGCCCAATAGCGCGTAAGCGATGACCGGGAAGATGCTGACATACAGGCCGACCTGCGGCGGCAAACCGGCCAGCAAGGCATAGGCCAGGCTCTGCGGGATCACCAGCAGCGTGACAATCAAACCGGCGATCAGGTCGGTAGGGAATTGCTTTCGCGGGTAAGCCTCTATCCAGCGAGGCAGCAAGCGCTTCAGGGCATTCATTGTCAATCCAGCTTCGCCTTAAGACGCGATCCATTCAAGCGAGTGCGGGTCGGGCTATATCTATAATGCATAGGTGTTTTGTGCTTCTGAACTGCTTGCGGTTGAAAGTCATCTTCAGTGCCGCGGTCAATTTTACGTCACGCCGGGCAGACGCAATTTCGCGGGAAGTTCACAACAGGTTAAGCGGAATTTTAAGGTAACTCACGCCATTGCCTTCTGGCGGAGGCATTTGGCCAGCACGAACGTTGACCTGTACCGCAGGCAGGATCAGCGTCGGCATCGCCAAGGTCTTGTCGCGTGCGGTGCGCATGCGGACGAATTCCGTTTCATTGATGCCCTCATGTACATGAATATTCGTCTCGCGCTGTGTGACTACGCTGGTGACCCACATCGGGCCACGGCCTTCAGGCGGGTAGTCATGGCACAGATGGAGCCGCGTATCCGGCGGAAGCGATAGCACTTTTCTGATCGAGCCATACAACGTTGCTGCGTCGCCGCCAGGAAAGTCGCAGCGTGCTGTGCCGTAATCAGGCATGAACAGCGTATCGCCGACGAATGCATCCTTGCCGACTACGTAGGTCAGGCAGGCCGGTGTGTGCCCCGGTGTATGCAAAACGCGAACCTCGATTTCGCCGATGTTGAACTGTTCACCGTCGTCAAACAGATGGTCGAAATCAGCGCCGTCAGTGTTCATGTCCTTGGCGTTGAAGATCTTCTTGAACGCTTTCTGGACGTCCCGGATATGAAGACCGATGCCTGTTTTCCCGCCAAGCTTTTCCTTGAGATAGGGTGCCGCGGAAAAGTGGTCAGCGTGGGCGTGCGTTTCCAACAGCCACTCGACAGTCAGCCCAGATTGTCGAACATGATCGATGACCCTGTCAGCGTTGAGGTGCGATGTATGGCCTGATTTGGGATCGAAATCGAGAACGCTGTCAATGATCGCCGCACGTCGTGTGATCGGATCGGACACGACATGGGTGACGGTGAACGTGTTGGGATCAAAGAAGGACTGAATGGTGGACTCGCGCATGATGTCTGTGGCCATGAATTAGACCTCTATATGATATCCGTTTATGCAGGGACCGGCGATTTCAGCGTTTTCGAGACGATGCCTCTTGTCCTAATTCCTCTTGATGTTTCAAAACCGTCCCGACTGCTGCAGGTTCGGTATCCGAAAGCCAGCCTGCGGGCAGCCCCTGCATGAGGCTGAGGGCGAACAGGTCAATCACAGTGTTTTGGTTGAGTAGTACCAATCGACCGTGTTGTAACCCTCGGAACGCGCTTGTTGGCTGCTTCAGCCGTTTTGGGCGGAGGCACGATTACTGGCTCGCCCGGGCACCAGTTCTCCGGCGTGGCTACCCCGTTGGCATCTAAGGTTTGAAGTGCCTGGAGCAGACGGACAAATTCATCGATGCTGCGACCGTTGCTCATCGGGTAATAGGCCATTGCACGCAGGACACCGGCGGAATCGATGAAGAAAGTAGCGCGGACGGCTGAAGTATCCCCCGCCCCCGGATGCACCATGCCATAAGCACGGGCCACGTCCACCTTCAGGTCTTCGATGATCGGGAATGGAATTTCGACGCCGAACTTCTCCTTAATATTGCGAGTCCAGGCCAGGTGCAAGAAAGCTTACGAACTGCTGACCATCCCGGGTGAGAATCTACACCAGTCCCGGCCGTACAGTGCATGACAGCAAAGACGGTTTGCAGCAGATATGATGAGATCCAAGCTGAATTTCAGCGGCGCCTCATGGCCCCCGGAGCCAACTTGGCTTGCCTGCGGAAATAGCTACTCGGCACCGAACCAAACTGACGTTTGAACATGGTGGCAAAGGCCCTTGGGCTGTCATACCCAAGGGCACGAGCGACGTCCACGATTTTTTGTACCGCAGGCAAGTTGTTCCAGCGCCATGCAGAGGTGTGCGGGCTGCCATGAGGACCCTTGAAACTTTGGCCGTGAATGGTGCGCGTGGACAAGCCGGGCTTGCTGCTTTCGGTCATTTGAATCTCCTGGTTATTCTTTCTGCGGTTTCAGACGGCACGATGTCCAACTCGGGGCGTTTCAGAACGAAATAACCTTATCGCTATCGATGACCCATTCCGCCAGCGCCGGCATGGTGGATTTTTCGGCGCCTTCGAAATACGGCTGGTTCTTGTAGATGCCGCAACGCGCCATGCAGGTTCCGCACACCTTGCCGGTCTGGATTCTGGTCGAAGCTACTGACGCGTACATAGCCGATACGTTGACCTTGCAAGATGCCTCCAAAGGTAAAATGTCAGGATGAAATCTATTACCCTTAGCGGAATGTGTCAATAATCTGTAAAAACAACTCTATCTTGACGAAAAAAGATTACGTAACCTGACATCAGGTTAGGGTATAGCTCAATTGGACACCTACAATGCTGCCCAATCCTTAGTCTTACTGTGTCACAAATTACGTCTTTGGCTGTACCGGCCGCAATGCGGACAGTGCCCCAAGGCGCTTGCGAGAGCGAGACTCAAGCGCAAGCAT
>JANNNT010000271.1:0-7687 GCA_031398685.1 Rhodocyclaceae bacterium
TTGGGCCAGATTCGACTGGATTCATTGCGCGCGGGATGGCTGATATTTGGCGAAGGATTCAGGCAAGGGTGGGGACGTACGCTCGTCAAGCGCCTGTTCGATATCGTTGCTGCTTTGATATTGCTTGGTCTCGCCCTGCCAGTAATGCTTGTAACGGCGATTCTGATCGTGCTCGAAGATGGGTTTCCTATTTTTTATACGCAAGAGCGCGTCGGTCTGAATGGTCGCCTTTTCAGTGTCGTCAAATTCCGGAGCATGCGTAAGGATGCCGAGAGCGATGGTAAACCCCGTTGGGCAACGGCAAACGATGATAGGACAACGCGTGTCGGCCGCATTATTCGCAAGGTGCGTATTGATGAGTTGCCCCAACTTTTCAGCGTCCTGACCGGTGATATGAGCCTGGTCGGTCCGCGCCCGGAACGTCCGTTTTTCGTCGATCAACTTACGCGAGATATTCCGTTTTACGCCGTTCGCCATAGTGTCAAGCCGGGGGTGACCGGTTGGGCTCAGGTCAGTTACCACTATGGTGCATCGGTTGATGATTCCATTCAAAAACTCCAGTACGATCTTTACTATGTCAAGAACCACACCTTGTTTCTGGATATCGTGATCTTGTTTGAGACAGTTGGCGTCGTACTTACTGGTAAGGGCGCTCAGTAAGTCACGGAGTCCTCTCAGAGCGAGTCGTATAATTGAACGCAGGGAGGTTTGACGTTTGGATGCAAGCAGAGAAACAATTGCTGTCTGGAGTTATGGCCTTGCAGGCTTCGTTTACGTCGTCTTTGCAATCTATCTTGCCGACGGATGGCGAGTCGGCCTGCGAAACCGCGCACTTTTCATCGCGATTGTGCTGTGCGCCCTATGGGGCCTGGCTGGTTTTGCCTTTGCACTTACGGGCCAAAGCATTTTCCTGGCAGGGAGCCTGCTCGCTGATCTCTTCCGGTTTGGCGGTTGGAATTTTTTCCTCCTGGTTTTGCTCAAGCCGGAGTCTTCAGCGGGGGAACGCTGGCCGATCCGGTTACGATGGCTAAGTGGAATTGCACTGGCGCTGTTTGTCGTTGGCGTTGTGGCGCAACTCATGGTTGCGCTAGGCATTTCGTCCTTCTTTTCCCCTCAACGTCTGGCTTTGTTCGACTCCCTGGCGATGACGGTATTTGCCCTGGTTCTCGTTGAGCAGTTGTTTCGCAATGTTGCTGCCGATTGGATTTGGAGCATCAAACCACTTTGTGTAGGTTTAGGCGGTGCTGTCCTGTTTGATCTGTATCTGTACTCGGATGCGTTGTTATTCAACCGGATCGACGTGGATGCTTTCAGTATCCGCGGTTTCGTGCATGCCCTGGTGGTGCCGCTGGTGGCACTATCCACCGTTCGAAGTCGTGACTGGAAAACAAAAATCGTTCTTTCCCAGCGCGCTGCCTTGCAATCCGCGACGCTGGTCGCGGTAGGCGTCTATCTCCTGGTCATGGCAGCCGCTGGTTACTATGTTCGCTATTTCGGCGGTGACTGGGGAAGACCCTTCCAGTTAGCCCTGTTGTTTGCCGCACTGTTGATGCTGGGAATACTGAGCCTGTCGGGGTCGATGCGGGCCAAGTTCCGGGTTCTGGTCGGCAAGCACTTTTTCAGTTATCGCTATGATTATCGAGAAGAATGGCTTCGCTTTACCAATACCTTGTCGTCCCAGGACGGTTTTTCAGAAATGGGGCAACATGTCGTCAAGGGCTTGGCGGATATGGTTGAGAGTCCGGCTGGAGCTCTCTGGTTGAAAGATCCGACAGCGCGCTTCTTCGCTCAGGCGGCGTGCTGGAATATGCCTGTTTCGTCGGTTGCTGAAGATGCCGATAGCAAGCTGTGTCAGTTTTTACTTGATAGTGGCTGGGTCATCAATCTTGAAGAATATCGTTCTCTGCCGCGTCGCTATGATCGACTTGATCTACCTGTGTGGCTGGTCGAAGTGCCGAATGCCTGGCTGGTTGTTCCATTGGCAACGGGCAATGAGATGATCGGTTTTGTTGTTCTGGCAACGGCGCGCACCCGAATTGACGTCAATTGGGAGGTTAACGATCTGTTGAAAACAGCGGGTCGACAGGCCGGAGCCTTCCTGGGGCAGATGCAGGCGACCGAGGCGTTGCTGGAAGTGCGTAAATTCGACGCCTTCAACCGGATGTCGGCCTTTGTCGTCCATGATTTGAAGAACATCGTCGCCCAATTGTCGTTGATGATCAAAAATGCTGAACGCCATCGTGATAATCCTGAATTTCAGCAGGATATGCTGATGACCGTGGAACATTCCGTCGAGCGCATGCGACAGTTGATGATGCAGTTGCGTGAAGGAACAACCCCTGTTGATAGCCCACGAGGCATTGATCTTGGTGACGTTATCCGGCGTATCCAGACGGCCAAGGTGGCACAGGGGCGGGATATTGAAATTGATCTGACTGCAAAGGTGTTTGCCAAGGGGCACGAAGACAGGGTCGAGCGCGTGATCGGTCATCTTGTGCAAAACGCGCTGGATGCGACGGAGCATGGCGGCCGTGTCTGGGTCAATCTGGAGCGTCGGAGCGATCATGCCGTGGTCAAGGTGGGTGATACCGGACACGGCATGACTCCTGAATTTTTGCGAGAACGCCTGTTCAAACCTTTCCAGACGACCAAGCCGGCAGGTATGGGAATTGGTGCTTATGAGAGTTTCCAATATGTGCATGAGTTGGGCGGCAAGATTTCAGTGGATAGTGCTGTCGATGTTGGAACACAGGTAAGTTTGTTGTTGCCCTTGTTCGATATGGGTGCCGAAGTGGATTCGAGTGTGTTGTGTGAGGAGTCTCAATGAGTTCAGAAAAATTACGTTCTCTTCTGATCGTTGAGGATGATCCGGCGCTGCAAAAGCAGATTCGCTGGGCTTTTGATCAATACGAGACATTGACTGCAGGTGATCGCGAAAGCGCGCTGGCCCAAGTGCGTCGTCACCTGCCGCCGGTAGTGACTATGGATCTGGGTTTGCCACCCGATGCTGATTCGGTTTCGGAGGGTTTTTCGCTGCTCGAACAGATTCTGTCTATTGCTCCAGAAACCAAGGTTATTGTCTTGACGGGCCAGAATGACCGGGCCAATGCGCTGCGTGCAATCGGTCTTGGGGCCTATGACTTTTTTGCCAAGCCCTTTGAAATTGATATGCTGGGTTTGACGATAGAACGTGCTTATCGTCTTTACGATCTTCAGCAAGAGAACAATCGCCTGCAGCTCATGCATCAACCGGATGTGCTGTCAGGGCTGATTTCGCGTGACCCGGAAGTCTTGCGTGTTTGCCGCACGGTTGAAAAAGTGGCGACCAGCGATGCGACAGTGCTGGTTCTCGGTGAAAGCGGAACTGGTAAAGAATTGATTGCCCGTGGGGTTCATGCGGCTTCGACAAGGCGTAACGAACGCTTTGTCGCCATCAACTGCGCGGCGATTCCGGATAATCTGCTGGAAAGCGAACTCTTCGGCTATGAAAAAGGCGCTTTCACGGGGGCTGCAAAAACAACGCCAGGCAAAATCGAGACAGCCAATCGTGGAACCCTGATGCTCGATGAAATTGGCGATCTGCCGCATTCCTTGCAGGCCAAACTGTTGCGCTTCCTGCAGGAACGCGTCATCGAACGAATTGGCGGGCGCCAGGAGATACCAATTGATGTGCGTATCGTCTGCGCGACGCACCAGGATCTGAAAAGCCTGATCAAGGAAGGCCGCTTTCGTGAAGACCTCTATTATCGACTGGCTGAAATTGTCGTGAAAATCCCGCCGCTTAGGGATCGCCAAGGCGACACCACATTGCTGGCGCACGCCTTTGTGCGCCGCTTTGCGACTGAGCAGACCCGTGGAATCATGACGCTGCGCGAGGATGCCTTGCGGGCGATTGAATCCTACCCCTGGCCCGGAAATGTTCGCGAACTGGAGAACTGCATCAAGCGTGCGGTCATTATGGCCGATGGAAATCAGATTACCGTTGATGACATTGGCCTCAGTACGGTGCAAAATGAGCAGGCAATGAATCTGGATCTGCGCCAGGTCCGTGAAGAGGCTGAAAAACGCGTCATCATTACGGCTTTGGGGCGTGCTGACGGAAACGTGCTCAAGGCCGCTGACATGCTTGGTGTCAGCAGACCAACGCTCTATGATCTTATGCATCGCTTCGGACTGAAATAATTCATCAGTTGAGCAATACTACCCACTTCTAGGGGATATCTATGACACCTCGGAAATCAATGAGCAGAACCGCCATCTCAGCCCTTCTGGCGACCCTGATTCTGATCGGTTGCGGCGGAGACAAGCCGGAGATCATGCTGGCCTCGGCAAAAGACTATATGGCCAAAAATGACCCCAAGGCCGCGATTATTCAGTTGAAGAATGCGCTGCAGACCGATCCGAACTTGGCCGAAGCCCGTTTTTTGCTGGGCAAGGCGCTGCTTGATAGCGGGAATCCCGTGGCGGCAGAAGTGGAGTTGCGCAAGGCGGATGAGCTTAAACACCCGGCCGATCAGGTGACGCCTTTGTTGGCGCGAACGCAGCTCATGTTGGGTCAACCCAAAAAAGTAACCGATGAGCTTGCCAAGGTTCAACTGACGTCACCGGAAAGCAAGGCCGACCTGCAGTCAACGGTTGGTCAAGCCTACCTGATGACAGGCAAGATCGAAGCTGCGGAGACGGCTTTTGCGGCGGCCGTTGCCGCTCTTCCGGAGCATGCTCCAGCAGTCGTAGGGCTGGCAAGAATCAAAGCAGGCAAACGGGAACTTCCTGGGGCTTTGGCTTTGCTTGATTCAACCCTCGCGAAGTCACCCAAACTTTACGAAGCATGGCAACTCAAGGGGGATATTCTGTATGCCCAGGGGGATGCCAAGGGGTCGTCAGACGCCTATCTCAAGGCGCTGGACGCCAAGCCTGACTACGTGCCCGCACATTCCTCTCTGATTTCACGCCTCATGGAAGCGGGAAGTCTTGAAGAAGCAGGCAAGCAGCTTGACGCAATGAAAAAAATTGCCCCGACGCACCCGCAAACAAGCTACTTACAGGCGCAGTTATTCTATCGGCAGAAGAACTTCAAGCCCGCTCTGGAGCGTGTTCAGCAACACCTCAAGGTCATTCCGGACAGTCCGCTGGGGCTACAACTCGCCGGAGCCATCGAGTACGAAATGAAGTCATATTCAACGGCAGAGACCTACTTGCAAAAAGCGTTGCCGAAGACGCAAGCGCTCGGGTTAGCGCGCCGCATTCTGATCGCCACTTATCTGCGTAGCGGCCAGCCAGCCAAGGCACTAGCCACCCTGCAACCGGTGCTGGACAAGATCGACAATAATTCGAACATGCTGGCTTTGGCCGGTGAGGTATTCATGCAGAACGGGGATGCCGAGAAGGCCAGCGCTTATTTCAAAAAAGCCGCTGCGCTTGATCCCGAGAACAAAGGCAAACAGACCTCGGTTGCGCTATCGTATCTGGCCAAAGGCGAAACCGAAACCGCTTACCGCGAACTGGAGGATATTGCATCAGTTGATACCGGCATCAATGCGGATATGGTTCTGATTGCAACCCAGCTCAGGGGGCGAAAATTCGATCAGGCGCTCAAGTCCATCGCTGGACTCGAGAAAAAACAGCCAGAGAATCCTCTTGCACATAGTCTGCGTGGCACGGCCTTACTGGGCAAGGGTGATCTGACTGGAGCTCGAAAGAGTTTTGAACAGGCGCTGGTCAAAAATCCACTCTATTTCCCGGCGGCGGCTAGTCTGGCCAATCTGGATCTGGCCGATAAAAAACCGGAGGAAGCGAAGAAGCGTTTTGAAAGCATCGTGGTCAAGGATCCGAAAAACGTCCAAGCCTTGCTTGCATTGGCAGAGTTGCGAGCCAAGACGGGGGGAAAGGCGGAAGAAGTGGCTGACCTGATCAATAAGGCGGTTGCTGCGAATCCTGCCGAAGCAGCGCCACGCCTCGCCCTTATCGGGCTTTATCTGAGCGCTAAAGACGCGAAAAAAGCCGTGTCAGCGGCTCAGGACGCGCTCAGTGTTTTACCGGATCGCCCAGAGATTCTCGATGCTGCAGGCCGTGCCCAGCAGGCCGCTGAGGCCTTTAATCAGGCGCTGGCTACGTATGGCAAGCTTGCCAACCTGATGCCAAACTCGCCGCATCCCCATCTGCGCATGGCAGAAGTACAGGTTGCGGCGAAAAACAAAGAAGCCGCCATGCAGAGTTTGCGCAAGGCGCTTTCGATCAAAGCTGATTCGATCGAGGCCCAGCGCGGAATCATGATGCTGGATCTTGACGCCGGGCGCAGTGCCGAAGCGCTTGCCATGGCTCGACAGATACAGAAACAGCGCCCCAGGGAGGCCGTTGGCTATGTGCTTGAGGGTGATGTCCATGCCTTGAAGAAATCATGGAATGAGGCAGCGACCGTCTATCGCACAGGAATCAAGCAAAGTGGAGCGACCGAACTGGCCGTCAAGTTGCATGCGGTATTGATGGCAGGTGGAGGTGCAGGTGAGGCGAACAAGTTTTCTGATACCTGGCTCAAGGAACACGCCAAAGATTTACAGTTCAGACTCTATCTTGCCGAAGCCGCGAATGCACGCAAGGATTACACATCGGCCAGCAAGCACTATCGGGTTCTGGTGGATGCACAACCGAATAACCCGGCGATGCTGAACAATCTGGCCTGGAGTTCAGCACAGATCAAGGACCCAAAGGCTATCGAATATGCTGAAAAGGCGTACAAGCTGGCACCGGATCAAGCGGCCGTTATCGATACTCTGGGCGGCTTGCTGGTTGAAAAAGGCGATATGGTGCGAGGTCTGGAGCTGATGCAGAAGGCCGTAAGTCTTGCGCCGCAAAGCTCAGTGATCCGTTTCAATCTTGCGAGAGCTTTGCTCAAGGCCGGCAGAAAGGACGAGGCCAAAAATGAATTGGGCGAACTGGCCAAGCTTGGCGACAAGTTTCAGGAACAGGCCGAAGTTACAAAATTGATGCAAGGCCTGTGACCGGTAAGCGATCCACTTCTTTGAATTTTTATACGCATTGAGGAACTCATGACTATTGTCGCCGTTGTTGGGTTGGGCTATGTCGGTTTGCCGCTGGCTGTCGAGTTTGGAAAAAGAAGCCGCACCATTGGTTTTGATCTTTCAGCCAATAAGATTGCGAACTACAAAAAATTTGTCGACCCGACGGGCGAGGTCAGTAGCGAAGATATGAAAGCGGCGAGATATCTGGAAGTCGGTTGCGACCCGGCGGCGCTGGCCGAAGCTGATTTCATCATTGTTGCGGTTCCGACCCCGGTTGATGACGCGCACCAGCCTGATTTTGGTCCGCTGATTGGTTCGTCGGAATCGGTCGGCAAGAACCTGAAACGCGGCGCAACGGTCGTTTTCGAATCAACGGTGTATCCAGGGGCTACAGAAGAAATCTGCATACCGATTCTCGAGAAACATTCCGGCTTGACATGGAAGCAGGACTTCTTTGTCGGCTATTCACCTGAGCGTATCAACCCGGGTGACAAGGAACGCACGCTGACCAAGATCGTCAAAGTTGTCTCGGGCGATACCCCGGAAACACTTGAGCGCGTCAAGCAGGTTTACTCGAGTGTGATTACGGCGGGCGTTTATCCGGCGTCCAGCATCAAGGTTGCAGAAGCCGCCAAGGTGATCGAAAACACTCAGCGCGACCTGAATAT
>JANNNT010000273.1:0-26135 GCA_031398685.1 Rhodocyclaceae bacterium
TTCGACATCCTCCGCGCGGCGTGTGCGCGCCAACTCGGATTCAACCCCCGGCGAATTACGGCGAGCATGCGCTATGTCGGTACGGAGGGCCACGGGAAAGACCTCATTCACGTCTTCCGGGATGCGGGCACTCACTCGCAAATGGCGCTGAAAGGCACCTTCGTGACGCTTCGCGAAAAGCAGGGCGATAAGCCGCACTGGACCGAAGCCGAGAAGGATCATTACAAAAATATCGATGCCCAGATCGACGCCGAGATCGCGGCGAAACAGGCCGAACTCGATTACACGCGCAACTGCCCACTGTATCGGGATCACCGCGAACACCTGCTGTCGCACTACAAGGATTGGCCGGGCTATCAGGCTGGTGTGCCGAACCCGCGCGAAGCGGCAAGAACGCTAATCGCCGCCCTGGCCGACGCGCACGATTCGCGGCTGGCTGAATTCGCCGAACGCATGCGTTCGAATGATCCTGAACATCTGGCGCATCTGTTGTTGGCGCCGTGCCACCTTGAACTCGAAGCGATCAAGGCGGCTAACGTGGTCGAACCCGTTACTTGAGAATTTCCAGAAGCTCCACTTCAAAAATCAGGGTGGAATCGGGCGGAATCGTTCCGGGAACACCCCGGCTGCCGTAAGCCAGACTGGATGGGCAGAGCAGTTTTGCCTTGCCGCCAATCTTCATCGTCTGAACGCCTTCAGTCCAGCACGGGATCACTCGGTTCAGGGGGAAAGTGGCCGGTTGCCCACGACCGTAGGAGCTGTCGAATTCCTTGCCGTTTTCAAGTACGCCACGGTAATGAACCTTGACCGTTTCGCTGCTTTTCGGGCTGGCGCCGGTGCCTTCCTTGAGCGTGGTAATCACGATCCCGGAGGCCGTTTTCGTTTCCTTGGTGTCGGCGGCTGTCGCCTGGAAGGAGGCGGCGATCAGGAGGCTTGCGGTCAGGGTGGCCAGTTTCTGCATGGTTTTGCCTTTGCTTTGAGGTTGATAAAAAACACCGCGAACGGTAAGAGGATTGTGAGGGTTGTGTCGCAATTCTGACGCCAGTTCCGGCGGCGTCAAAACAAACCGGATTCGCCCCGGCGTCTGTTTCGCCAGGCTTGCTGCTGGCGTTCGGTGAGGAATGTCCAGGCCACGATCCGGCTTTTTTTCTGGCCCTGCGTCATTTCGATCGTGCGGCTGTCCTGCACGCCGGCTTTTTTCAGGGCGCGATAAACCACCGGCAGGCTGGTCGCCTTTGACACCAGCGTGGTGAACCACAAACAGCTGTTCGGAATCTGCACGCTCTCGGCGATCATGCGGCTGACGAAACCTTCCTCGCCGCCGGCACAACACAGCTCGGCGCTTTGCCCGCCGAAATTAAGTACCGGAGCCTCGTCACCGACTGTCGCTTTGCCCAGGTTTTTCCATTTGCGTTCGGTTCCGGCGGTCGCTTCCTCCATCGATGCGTGAAAAGGCGGGTTGCTCAGGGTGAGGTCAAACAGCTCTTCGGCCTGCAGCACGCCTTTGAAAATGGCCGAACGTGAGGCCTGAAAACGCAGCTCAATGGCGTCGCGGTGACCGCTGTTGGCGTTGACCGTGGTCTGGGCGCAAGCCAGCGCGGTGCGGTCGATGTCGGTGCCGACAAAGTGCCAGCCGTATTCGCTATGGCCAATCAGCGGATAGACGCAATTGGCGCCGACACCGATATCAAGCACCCGGATCGCGTCGCCGTAGGGGATGACGCCCCCGTTGCTGCCCGCCAGCAGATCGGCGAGGTGATGCAGGTAATCCGCACGCCCGGGAATGGGCGGGCAAAGATACTGCGCCGGCAGATTCCACCCGGTGACGCCGTAGATCTGTTTCAACAGGGCGCGATTAAGTGCTCTGACGGCATCGGGGTTGGCAAAATCGATCGATTCGTCGCCGTAAGAATTCAGCGAAACAAAAGCGGCGAGCTCCGGGCAGCAGTCGACGAGTTGCTTGAAGTCATAGCGGCCGCCGTGTTTGTTGCGCGGATGCAGGCCTTTCTTCTCGGCCGGGGTCGCGCGCGGGGTGCTGTTAACGGGGGAGGGCGCTGCTGGCTTTTTTTGCATGAGGTGTCAGTCGAAGGATACGGGCTCGGCGAGAAGACCAAGGGGAGTCGGGTGCGTGCCGCATTGTCCCACAACGCTCGCTAAGGCTCACACCGGAACGGCAGATGATCCGCCGCCTCGTCCCGATACGCTTCCACCGCTCCGCCTTGCTGTTCCAGATGCCGGCCAATCAACTGGCGCATTGCCGGATCGGCGATCCAGTGCATTGAATTCACGACGGTCGGCGTAAAACCGCGCGCGATCTTGTGTTCGCCGCCCGCGCCGGGCTCAAAGCGCTGCAAACCTTCGCGCAGGCAGTAGGCGATGCCCTGGTAGAAGCAGAGCTCGAAATGCAGGCTGTGATAATTGCCGTTGCACCCCCAGTAGCGGCCGTACAGCGCCTCATCGCTGCGAAAGCACAGCGACACCGCAATCGGCTCGCGCCCGTCGCGCGCAATGAAAACCACCATGCGCCGGCCCAGAGCCCGCGCCAGATCGGCAAAACACGCCGCCGAAAACACCGCGTAGTTGTTGAACTTCTCGAAGGTCGAGGCGTAAAGCGCGTGCAGAACGGGCCACTCAGCGGGATCAACTTCGTCGCCATGGCTTACCTCGATGGTCAGGCCGCTCTCGCGGACGCGCCGCCGCTCGGCCTTGACCTTGCGCCGTTTCTCGGCGGTGAACGTCGCCAGATAACCGTCAAAGTCGCCACAACCGTTGGCCAGCCAGTGAAACTGCACGTTATGGCTGGTCAGTAGTCCCGCGCCTTGCAGCGACGCCTTGTCGCCTTCACTGGGAAACGCCACATGCCATGACGAGGCGCCGTACTCCGTCGCCAGGGCCAGCGCGCCGCTGATTAGCGCCCGGCGAATCGCCGGCGCATTCGGCCCCTCGGTAAGCAGCATTCGCGGCCCGGCAGCCGGCGTATGCGGCAAGCCACTCAGCAGTTTCGGGTAATACACGCGACCGAGTTGCCGATAAGCCGACGCCCACGACCAGTCGTGGATAAAGTCCCCATGCGAGTTGAAGCGGACGTAAAGCGGCAGTACGCCGACCACCGTGCCCCGCGTATCAGACGCCACCAGATGGCGCGCCACCCAGCCGCATTCGCGCCCAGCCGCTCCGTGCCGTTCAAGGATCGTCAGAAAGTCGGCATTGAGGAAGGGATGGTTCGGCGGGCACAGACGAGCCCACACTTCGCGCGAAATGGCATCGGCGGAATGGCGGGATGTGATGCTGAAGGTGGGCATTGAGGCGCGTTTTCTGTGGCGACTCTATCCGAACCGCCGGGGGATGTTTTGGTTCCCCTGCAGCGACCGCCCAGGCGCTCCGGGTGTATGCTGTTGCCCATGGTTTGCCGTGGCGTTTTTCGCCATATTCGCAAGTGATCGCCGGCAAACTGGACCTTGAGTTTCTTCAGAACCCTCCCAACACATCAATTTTCTGTAAATCACATGAATCCTGAAACCGTTCTTGCCTTTTCCGCTGTCGCCATCATCGCGATTCTCAGCCCGGGTCCTGCCATCCTCCTCGCTTTGCGAAATAGTGTCGCCTTCGGTATTCGCGCTGTCGTCTGGTCTTCCCTGGGCAATGTCTCCGGGCTCTTCTGTCTGTCCGCTGCCGCGATGCTTGGCCTCGGCGTGCTGCTCAAGTCGTCCGCACTTCTCTTCGGCCTGGTCAAGATTCTCGGAGCCGTCTATCTCTTCTATGTTGGTGTGCGGCACCTGATCGGCCGTGACTCAGTGCTCAGCGTGCACGTCAACAACGAGTCAGCACGTGCCGCCGTGCCAAAGCCGTACCGGCTATTTCGTGAGGCCATTCTCATTGCCCTAACCAATCCGAAGCCCATCCTCTTCTTTACCGCGCTTTTCCCGCAGTTCATCGACGCACAGGCCGCGCTACTGCCCCAGTTCTTCGTCCTTACCGGGATTTTCATGATTTTGTCCTTCGTCACGCTGCTCGGTTACGCGCTGCTTGCTGAACGCGCGCGGTCGTTTTTGCTTCGGCCGCTATTCGCCCGGTGGGTCGACCGTGTGGTCGGCACGGTCTTCATTTCGTTCGGTACTGCGCTTCTCATGCTTCGGCGTCAGACGAGCTGACATGGCCAACGGTTTGTACCAGACAGCGCTGCCCGTTTTTCTGCGTTATCTCGATCGACTGAGGGACGTGGTCAATGTGGCCGACGCCCACGTTCGGGATCAACACCTCGAAGCCGCGGATCTGCTTGGCGCGAGGCTGGCGCCGGACATGCTTCCCTTTGAAACGCAGGTGCTGATCGCCGCCAACTTTGCCCTGCGCGCCTGCTTTCCGCTGGCTGGGCAGGCCATCCCGCCCTACGGCGATTTCCCTGCCACGTTTGACGGTCTGCGCGCACGCATTGCCCGGGTCGTTGAGCTGCTCAAATCGCTGGAACCCGCGCAGTTCGAGGGTGACGAGGAGCGATTGATCGAGAGCAAGGCCGGAAACGCAATCGTCGTGCTTCCGGCGCGGGAGTTCCTGTTGCACTACGCTTTCCCCAACTTCTTCTTCCACGTCACGACCGCCTATGCCATTTTGCGCAGCCGCGGTGTGGCCATCGGCAAGGCGCAGTTCGACGGGTATCACTGTTATACGCCGGAGCAATAGGGGGCTGTTCAATGGTGACGGATAGTCATCCAAAGAGTCACTCAAGACGCGGAATTGCTTGTATCCGGGGCTGGCACTTGGGAGAATGAGGCCATCAACGATAGCCAGAGAGAAAACCGAATGAGCCAAGCTTTGCCCGCACTGACCCCGTTGGAGGCCCGCATCCTTGGCGTGCTGGTCGAGAAGGAAAAAATAACCCCCGACGCCTATCCGCTGACCTTGAACAGCCTGGCTTCCGGCTGCAATCAGAAGAGTTCGCGCGACCCGGTGATGACGGTGAGCGAAAGCGAGATTCAGGCGGCGCTGGAGGAGTTGCGCAGCCGCGTGCTGGTGCTGGAGACTTACGGCGCGTCCGGCCGGGTGCTGCGTTATGCGCAGAATTTCGGCAAGTGCTATGGTTTGCCGCCGGCCAGCGTCGTACTGCTCGCCATTCTGATGCTGCGCGGCGCGCAAACCGTCAGCGAGTTGCGCGCCAATTGCGAGCGCCTGTACCGTTTTGACGATGCTTCATCGGTTGAAGCCTATCTGGACGAGCTCTCGGAACGCGGAAGCGGCGAGCTGGTGGTCAAACTGCCCAAACAGGCGGGGTCGCGCGAACACCGATGGGCGCATCTGCTTTGCGGGCAACCGAGCCTGCCGGCGGATCAGGGCAAGGTGCGCGAGGTGGACTTGAGCGGCAATGTTGCGCTGGAAGAACGTGTGGCCCGGCTTGAACATGAGCTTGCAGAATTGCGCGCCGAAATCAGCCGGATCGTCGGCTGATTTCGACGCGCCCTGATTCCAGGAACGAACCTCTCCATTACAAGGAACTTGCATGTCAGACGTTCAGCCACACAACGACAATCGAGACGACAAGGTATCCGTCACGATAACGCTCGACGCGACGGTGTATGAATCCTTCCTGCAGAAAGCGCAAAAGGCTGGAATCGAGATCGAGCCTTATTTGAGCAGCACCCTTTCCATCGTCCTTGGCTGTCGGGTGTTCAACACTTCGTACGCCTTCTCCCCGCAGAGTGTTGTAGCGGCCAGTACGCTGAAAAGTCAGAAAAAACTGGCCTGATCCAAAACATTCTCCATTTCGGCGAACTGCCTTGCCGTGGTGGCATCCAACAGTCTGGTTGCGCGAAATAGCGCACCGCCCTCACAGGAGAATGGACATGAACACCTCAGTAAGTGATCTGACGGCAAAACACTGCAAGTCCTGCGAAGGCGGCGTTCCGCCGCTGGAGCAGAAGGAAATCGACCACTTGTTGCAGAATTTGAGCGGCTGGGAGCAGTCGGGTGACGAACTGCTCAAAACCTACGAGTTCAAGAACTACTACGAGACGATGGCCTTCGTTAATGCCACGGCCTGGGTTTCGCACCGCGAAAACCACCATCCCGATCTTGAGGTGGGTTACAAGCAATGCCGTGTCCGCTATTCAACCCACGCCATCGGCGGCCTGTCTGAAAACGACTTCATCTGCGCTGCAAAAATAGACGCCCTGCAAGCGTCAGCAAGCGCTTGATGCCTGACCTCGATCAGATCACTTCCGTGACGCTGGCGCATTACAATCAGCGCGCCGAGGATTTTCGCGAGGGTACGCGCGGTCACGATGTGGGCCAGAATATTGGCGCGCTGCTGCGACATATCGTCGGTGAGCCACCGTTCACGATTCTGGATTTTGGCTGTGGGCCGGGGCGTGACCTGAAGGTTTTCGCCGGGCTTGGTCATCTGGCCATCGGCCTCGATGGTGCCGAGTGTTTCACGCAGATGGCGTCTGCCGACAGCGGCTGTGAGGTGTGGCAGCAGGATTTCCTCAAGCTGGATTTGCCGGACGGGCATTTCGATGGCGTGTTTGCCAACGCCTCGTTGTTTCATGTGCCGAGCCAGGCCTTGCCGCGCGTGCTTGGACAACTGCACGCTACGCTGAAGCCTGGCGGCGTCCTGTTCTGCTCCAATCCGCACGGAGCGAATGTGGAAGGCTGGAACAATGGGCGCTACGGCGCCTATCACAACCTTGAAACCTGGTGCTGTTTCATGGCGGCGGCGGGCTTTACTGAACTCGAACATTATTATCGCCCCGCCGGATTGCCGCGCGAACAGCAGCCGTGGCTGGCGAGCGTGTGGCGAAATTCAGCCCAACCGGGTTGACCAGTTTCCGTGAATTCTTTACTTTCATGGTGAGCAAGTTTCGGGAGAAGGTATGAAATCATTCGTCGCTTCGGTTCTTTGTGCCCTGATGGTTTTCAACGTGGCGGTACAGGCCCAGGGTGTTTATGTAAGCCCTGGGGAAAACGGCCCGGTTTTTTCTGACAAGCCACAGCCCGGTGCCAGGGAATTGACTTTGCGACCGCTCACCGTAGTCGCTCCGCCGCAAGACTCCCGGGTCGCCGCGCCGTCAGCCGAAAGTGCTGCCGCAATGCCCGAGGCCGCCGCGTTTGCGTACCGCAGTTTCTCGGTTGTTTCCCCCGAGAATAACGGGAGTGTTATCGCTAACACGGCGGTTTTCGAGGTGCGTGTTGCCGTCGATCCGCCGCTGCTGCTGGGTGAGGGTCATGCTTTTTCAGTCAGCCTCAACGGGCGAGTTGTCAGCCAGCGCTTTACCGCCGCTGAATTCATGATCCCGCCGGAATTCTGGGGCGATACCCTGCCGCCCGCCAATCAGAGCGTGCAACTGGACGCGAGCATTGTTGATGCCAACGGGCAGGTGCTGAAACAAGCCGCGCCAATCCGTTTTTTCATGCGCTACGCCACGATCATGAACCACCCCAAACGGCACGCCCCGCCGTTCAATGCTCACCGGAAAGCACCACCCCAGCCGAGTCCTGAACTGGAACCAGCAGGCGCGGCGACGATGAAGAGCCCGGGCAGGTAAGGCGGCGAGGCTTGTTTTCGCGAGGGTGCAGATCTGCTGTGCGAGAGGCCGCTAAGAAAACCCGGGCAGCAAGAGCGAATGGTGTGACCGATGAACGGGCTCCAGCGTCCCCTGAAAAAGCGCTTCGATGACGGGGGGTTCCCACCAGCGTTCGTTCATGAAGCTGAGGCCGATTTCCTCGACCAGCGTGCCTTTCCAGTAGTGGTTGGATACTTCATCGAGTGTCGCCAGATTAAGGCTATGGGGCAGGCGCAGGTAATCCAGCCAGCTGGAGTCGTGAAACGAGACGACATACGGCCCTTTGCTCCGGGCGCAAAACAGATACTTGCCGAAGACACGGCCCGGATGCTTGGTGCGAAAATTCTCGGCGTCGACGCGCGTGGCAAAAAGAAGCAGCGCGTGCAGGCGACTGGGGAAGTTGTCGTAGAGTCGCTGCCGGTAGTATTCGAGATGGTACTCGGCGAAATAATTCTGAACCGTAGTGAATTGATCTTCGGGCAATGACGTGCCGAACGGGTTGCCCGTGAGGACGTCCCAGCCCGGCATCTCGGCCTCCGGGTCCAGCCAGGCGAACAGTTCAAGCGTCGCGGTGTCTTTGATCAGGTGATCCATCGTTGTGCTCAGGGTTCGCGTCGGCGCTATTCTCACCCTTCATCGGGCTTTGTCCTAGGATTAGGTGATCGCCTTCGCCAATTCCAGCACCAGGCGAACCGCCCCAGCCATGAGCAGCGCGCTGACGAGGGAGATCAGCACCGAAAACCAGGCTTCCTTTCGCCCCAGGGTTTTGAGCATCACGGCAAACGTCGATAGGCAGGGGACGTAAAACGTCAGGAAAACCAGAAAGGTGAAGATCTGCACGTGGTTGAGCAGCGGCATGATGTCCAGCGTGCCAAGCGCCTGGTAAATCATCAGCAGCGACAATTCCTTGCGCAGAACGCCGAACAGGATGGGTACCCCGAGGACAACCGGCAGACCGAGCCACCAGACCGTCACCGGGATCAGCGCCGTATTGATCAGCGCATCGGCACCAAAGTGGCTGAGCAGCGCCAGAACGATGCTGCCGATAACCAGTAGCGGCGTGACAATGGTGACGATGTCCTCGGTTCGCTCCCAGGTTTTGCGCCAGACCTTGCCCCACACCGGCAGCGTGTAGGACGGGATGGCCAGAACCATACCCGGTGCGCTATCGGAATAGCGGCGCGCCAGCAGTTTCCCGAGCACGGCGATCACCAGCAGGGTCAGCATGAAAATCGCGAATACGCCGAGGCCGCCGAGATATTTGCCTCCGATGGCCAGAATGATCGCCGAGCGTGCCGAGCAGGGGACGAAGGTGATCAGGATGGCCGACACCACGCGTTCGCGCCGTGATCCCGTCGTGGCCGCGGCAGAAATCGCCGGGACATTGCAGCCCAGTCCAATCAGGAAGGGAACAGCAACGCCGCCGTGCAATCCGATGTGGTGGAAGCCCCGGTCGACGACAAACGCGACGCGGTGCATGACCCCTGTTTCTTCGAGCGCGACCAGCAACAGCACCAGCGGCAGCATGTAGGGAGCAACGATGCCGACCAGACCGACGAGTCCGTCGGCGACGGCACGTCCGACGACGCCGGCGGTCGATTCGGGTTGCCATTGTTGTACCCAGCTCGCCAGTCGCGCCGAAGTCCATGAGTCGAGGAAGGTGCTCATTTCAAAAACAATCAGCAAAACGAGGGCGAAGACAATCAGGCTGCCGAGCAAGCCCCAGCGTGGGTGCAGAAACAACTCGTCAAGCCAGCGCCGCCAGCCTTGACCGGAGTCGGCGCCACGCGGACTGGTGACCGCTTCAAAAAGCACCGCCGCGCGATGGTGACGGTCGGCGTGAACTTCTTCAGGGAGCGGGCGTGGCAGGGTCTGTTCGGCTTGCGCTCTGGCCTTTGTGATCTCGGGCGACAAGGCAGGGAAGTGGGTATTCAGCGCACACAGGAAGTAGTCATCGTTTTCCGCCAGTTGCGAAAGCAGGAGCGCTCGCGGCACGCGAAAGACTTCTTCAATTTCAGGGTGGGCGATGACCGTCTTGAGTGCTTGCAGGCTTTCGGTGATATGTCGGGCAGGCGGTTGCGGCAAGGGGCAGGCTTTCTCCCGGGCAACGTCCAGAACGGTCTCGAAGAGCGTCGAGATTCCCTTGCCCATATGTGCGATGGTCGGAATGACGGGTGCGCCCAGCCGCTCGCTGAGCGTTTGTATGTTGATGAACAGGCCTTTTTTTCGGGCTTCGTCGATCCGGTTCAGGGCGATGACCAGGGGGCGCCCGAAAAGGCTCAACTCAAGGCTGAGTTCGAGGTCTTTTTCAAGCGTTGTTGCGTCGACCACCTGAACCAGAACATCCGGTGCGGGAAAGTCCGCTCGCGCCGTATCCGCCTCGTGCGGCGCAACAAGCGGCCATTGGTCACCCCAGAGCAAGTACATCAGAACACACTGATCGTGGTCGCTCAAATAGTGCAGTGAGTCAATGGACGGCAAGTCGACCAGCGAGATCTGATCGAGCCCGACGTCGACCACACACTCCTGGTACGCGCCGCCCACACCGGCCAGACGTTCATGACAGGCTACCGGGCTGGAAGCCGCCTCGAAAATTGTGCTCTTGCCAACGCCGTAGCGACCGATCAGCGCTACGCGTGGTCGCCTGGCACCCCGCAGAAGCGGACCGTGAAGCGGGATCGCGCTCACTGAAGAGTGAGTTATTGTGCCTGCCTGTGTCATTGAATGACCTGAGTGCTTCCTTGTGGCCCTTCGGGAGAGGGCGGTTGTTCTTTACTTATAGGTTGTCGTGTTTTTCTTGAGAAGGACGCGCCTGCCTATCCAATGCTTGCCTTACGCTTGGGATTGTTGCTCCGGCGTTTCCATGCAGCGCACGGGAATGTGGTCCCGATCCGGGCGCTGGGATGGATCGACGTGCGCCATCAGGTTGAGAACGCGGTGCCGCTTGATGACACGTCGCCTGACATTGACGGCGATGTCGTGACCGGCCTCGACGGTTTGTGTGGCATTGACTTCGATATGCGCGTCAACGACGATCAGGTCGCCCATTTTTCGGGTGCGCAGATCGTGCACCCCGAGTACGCCGGGCGTTTCAATAATCGTGGTGCGGATAGCCTGGACTTCCTTGTCATCGGCAGATCGATCCATGAGGTCGTGCAGGGCGTCCCAGCCAAACTCGAAGCCCATCTTGCTGACCATCAAGCCGACGATCAGCGCAGCAATCGGGTCAAGTATGGGGTAACCCGCCAAATTGCCGATAATGCCGAGCCCAACGACCAGCGACGATGCGGCGTCGGAGCGGGCATGCCAGGCGTTGGCTACCAGCATGCTGGATTTGACTCGTTTGGCCACCGCCAGCATGTAGCGAAAAAGGAGTTCCTTGGCGATCAGCGCGCCGATAGCCACCCACAGCGCAAGGATATGTACGGTCTGTATGCTGGCCGGCGCTTCCAGTTTCTTGAACGCTGACCACAGCATGCCAACACCGACGGCCAGCAACAGCACGCCGAGCACAAGAGACGCCGCCGTTTCAAAACGGTGGTGACCGTAGGGATGGTCTTCGTCGGCCTCTTTCTTGCTGTGGTGGCTGGCCAACAGGACCACGAAATCTGCGACCAGATCCGACAAGGAATGGATGCCGTCGGCAACCAGTCCTTGTGACTTGGCAAAAATGCCGGCCACAATCTGCACGATCGTCAGGACCAGATTGACGACGACGCTGATCCAGGTGCTCTTCGACGCCGCGGCTACGCGTTGAGCAACGCGGACTTTTGCATCGTGGGAATCATCGTCAATATCCGAGAACTGCAATTGAACAATCCTTATTCAGGGTCTGTCAGCAAGGCTTGCCGGAATTTTATTCTGGTGCCGGCGTACTTTATTGGCGAAATGTGGCGTACAGCCGGAGTGCAAGGCAAAATGCTAAACTTGACCCGCACAGGCCGAATTTAACACCAAAACCTGATCGTACAAAACCTCAGCAGGATGTGCTTGATGAGGTTTCATGCCTTGAACAATTCATCCATCGTCTCCTATTAATGCCGTTCACCTCATGCCGCACTCTGGTGCAGGCCTTGATCGTTTCCTTGCTGATCCATGGTGTGCTCTTGCTGCGCGTGGTCAATTTGTTCCCGGTGCAGATGGATGTGCCGGGAGCGACGATCAACGCGGTAATACGTCGCGATAACCAGGGCGAGGCGTCAAAACCCGTTAGCACGCCAGTCGAAAAACCACCTGTAAAACCCGTGAAACAGTCTTCGCCAGTTGTCCGGAATACGGTTGAAAAGCAGACTGTTGTGGCGGAGCCTTCGCCTGTTGTTATCGCTACACCACCTGCACCAACGCCAGCGTATGATGCGGGGCAATATGCGCCGGCGTCGCCGGATGTTGCTGCCGGAGACGGGGTGGCGATGGCGGTATCGAAGGGGGTAGCAGCGGGTTCTGTTCCCGTGTCAAAAGGGGCGTCAGCCCCTTTGCGCGAGGGTGTCAGTGCGGATGATCTTCGCCACTATCGCCTGTCCCTGGCAACGGCCGCAAAGCGCTTCAAACGCTACCCGGGCTTGGCCAGAGAGCGTGGCTGGGAGGGTACCGTTGAAGTTGCGCTTATGGGCAATGCGTTGTTGCCGGACCCGGAAATCGTGCTTGTTCGTTCGAGTGGGCGAAGCCTTCTGGATGAGCAGGCACTGGCTACGATGGCGCAAGCGGCACGTGCTACGACCTTGCCCGAGGGGATGCGGGGGCGAAATTTTCGGGTTCAGTTTTCTATGAAATTCGGCCTGAACGACGATCAATAACCCGCCGGCGGCGTCAGATCGTCCTCGTGAAATTGGAAACGACCGGCACGGCGATCAGCAAAGTAGGCCTTGAGGCACAGCGCGACGCTGCGGAAGGCCAGTTTTTCCCACGGGATTTCAGCTTCCGAAAAAAGCGTGGTCTCCAGGCTTTCCATGCCGGAGGCAAAGTTGGTGTCGAGCAGTTGTCCACGGTAAAACAGGTGAACCTGATTGATATGCGGGATGTTGACCAGCGAGAAAAGTTCGTCGATGGCGATCCGCGCACACGCTTCCTCGAGTGTTTCGCGCAAGGCGGCTTGAGTGGTCGACTCGCCGTTTTCCATGAAGCCGGCGGGCAACGTCCAGAACCCGTAGCGCGGTTCAATGGCGCGGCGGCAAAGCAGAATATCGCCCCTCCATTCAGCAACGCAGCCGACAACGAGCTTTGGATTCAGGTAATGAATTGTTTCGCAGCGCGGACACACATGGCGCGGCAGGGAGTCTCCCGGCGGAATGCGAAATTCAACCTTTGTTCCGCATTGGGAGCAGAAATTCATGAGCGAGAGCCTTTGTTCATTGGCTTGATTCTATACGATATACGGTGCGTGAAAAATGGGTGCCCAAGCGCAGTGTGGTGAGTATTTATTTCCCGCAGGACGCCACCTCGCTACAATATTCCCCGATAATCGGGACTCACGATCAGGCGCATCCAAAGCGCGGCAGGACAGGGAGAGGTTGAATGTTTCTAATCGTCGGCTACGTCATCATTCTGGCTTCATCAGTGGGGACTTATGCTGTTCACGGCAGCCTGGCAGCCTTGTGGATGCCACTGGAATACGTGGCCATTGTCGGTCTGGCTGTTGGAGGCTTCGTTGCCGGCAACGACATCAAGATCATCAAGGCGACGGTCGGCGCTTTGCCCAGCATATTCAAAGGCTCGAAGTTCAACAAGGCCGCTTATGTCGATCTGCTTGCGATGCTTTTTGAAGTGCTGGCCAAGGTACGCAAAGAAGGCTTGATGTCGGTTGAGAACGATGTTGAGAACCCGCATGAAAGCCCGATCTTCGGAAAGTACCCCTCGATATCGAATGACCATCACGTGATGGAATTCGTCACCGACTATCTGCGCATGATGGTAGGCGGCAATCTCAATGCCCTCGAAATTGAAAATTTGATGGATATCGAAATCGAGACGCACCATAACGAAGTTGAAGTGCCGGGGCATGTCATGTCAAAAATGGCCGACGCACTTCCCGCCTTCGGTATCGTCGTGGCAGTGATGGGTGTGGTCAACGTCATGGGCTCGGTTGGCGAGCCTCCTGCGGTCCTCGGTAAAATGATTGGCGGTGCGCTGGTCGGCACTTTTCTTGGTATCCTGATCTCGTATGGATTCATTGCGCCGGTGGCCGCACTTCTTGAGCAAAAGGCTCATGAAGGCTCAAAGATCTATCAGGTAATCAAAGTTGTGTTGCTGGCTTCGATGTCGGGCTATGCGCCGCAGGTGGCGGTCGAGTTTGGTCGCAAAGTGCTCTTTTCAGGTGATCGCCCAACCTTCATCGAGCTTGAGATGGAACTCAAGGCGCGCAGAGGCAAGTAGCCTCTGTGTCGCCGAGCAAGGACTCTGAATGAGCGAAGACGTACGTCCCATAGTCATCAAGCGAATCAATAAGGTGGCGGGTGGTCATCACGGTGGGGCATGGAAGATCGCCTATGCCGATTTTGTGACCGCGATGATGGCGTTTTTCCTGCTCATGTGGTTGCTCGGATCAACGGCGAATGGTGATCTTAAGGGGATCGCGGAGTTCTTTCTGAATCCACTCAAGGTGGGCATGTCGGGCGGGACGGGAGCAGGTGACGCGACAAGCATTCTGAAAGGTGGCGGAAAGGATCTGACAAGCAGCGCAGGTCAGGTCAAAAGTGGTGACGTGGAGGCAAAAAAGAGGGGGGCTACGGTCAGGGAAGCCAAAGCTGAAGAACTGCGCAAGGAGTTTGAGAAGCGTGAGAAAGCGACGCTTAGCGGGCTAAAAAAGAGTATCGAAAAACTCATTGAAAGCAATTCGATACTCAGGCAGTTCAAGAACCAGATGCTGATCGACGTAACTCCGGAAGGTCTGCGTATCCAGATCATCGATGAGAAGAATCGACCGATGTTCGATACCAGTAGCGCTGAACTCAAGCCTTATTCCAAGGTGATTCTGCGTGAAATCGGCAGGGCACTCAACGCCGTGCCCAACAAGGTCAGTTTTTCCGGGCATACGGATGCGGCGCAGTTCGGCGGTGGCGAGAAAGGATTCTCCAACTGGGAACTCTCGGCGAATCGCGCTAATGCCTCGCGCCGTGAAATGATTTCCGGGGGAATGGACGAAAACAAAGTGTTGCGCGTGGTTGGCCTGTCCTCGACGGTGTTGTTCGACAAAAACGACCCCTTGAGTTCGGCTAATCGACGGATCAATATCGTGGTGCTTAACAAGCGTACAGAAGAAGCCATGCTGCAGGAAGACGGAAATGCGACCGTTGGTGCGGGTGAAAGTGAAGGGGCTGAAGTTTTGACGTCTCCGGCTAATTCCGACGACAAGAATTGAAGTGCCTTGTTTCGTTGAGAAAATTTCGGGGGTTGATCGGTGATCGAACAAAAGCACACGTGCAATAATGCCTCGCCAGCACTCCGTGACAGCAGTGAGCGCGAGTTTGCGTTCACGTCCGCTGATTTCGATCGGGTGCGCAAGCTGATTTATGGGCATGCCGGTATTTCGCTCTCTGCTGCCAAGCAGGATATGGTGTATAGCCGTCTCGCTCGCCGTTTGCGCGAGACTCACCTTAAATCGTTTGGCGAGTATCTGGCGCTTCTTGAGCGTGGCGACAAAAGCGAATGGGAGAAATTCGTCAATGCATTGACCACCAATCTCACCTCCTTTTTCCGTGAACCGCACCATTTTCCGATTCTTGCGGAGCATTTGAAGAAATTGCAGGGAAAATCGCCGATCAAGATCTGGTGTTCTGCCGCGTCGACGGGAGAGGAGCCTTACAGTATTGCGATGACGGTGGTTGAGATCTTCAGCAGTTTCAACACGCCGGTGTCGATCGTGGCCTCTGATCTGGATACCAATGTACTGGCTACCGCCTCAAAAGGGGTTTATCCACTGGATCGTGTCGACAAGATTTCGCCCGAGCGATTAAGTCGCTTCTTCATCAAGGGCACGGGTGTGCAAGAGGGGTTTTTTACCGTGAAACCCGAATTGCGCCGCATGCTCAGCTTTCAGCGCCTGAACCTTCTGGAGCCGAACTGGACTGTTCGTGGACCCCTTGACGCACTTTTTTGCCGAAATGTCATGATCTATTTTGACAAGCCTACGCAATACAAGATCCTGTCGCGTTTTGCTCCACTGATGAGCGAGAACGGCCTGCTTTTTGCCGGGCATTCTGAGAGTTTTCTGCATGCCGCAGATTTGTTCCGTTCGCAGGGGAAAACCGTGTACGAGCTTGTGCCAAAGTCACGCTAGCATGGAGAAGCAGGCGACTGAAAAGGGAAAAGTGGCTCGGCCGGTGGCTAACGGCAGCAGAATAATTTTTGTCGGTGCGTCGACCGGCGGGACGGAGGCGGTCAAGGTATTTTTGCTGGGCATCCCTTTGGATTGTCCTCCGATCATGGTCGTGCAGCACATGCCGGAGTCCTTTACCGCGTCGTTCGCCGCACGGTTGAACAGCCTTTGCCAACCTCGCGTGATCGAGGCGCGGGGTGGGGAGCCTCTCGAATCGGGCATGGTCTATGTTGCGCCTGGTCATTCCCATTTGCAGATCAGACGTAGTGCGTCGGGCTACACCACCGAGTTGTTGAAGACGCCACCTGTCAATCGCCATCGTCCTTCAGTCGATGTGCTGTTCGATTCGGCGGCTGATGTTGTCGGGCGCAACGCGGTTGGGGTCATTCTTACCGGCATGGGCAAGGACGGTGCGTGCGGTTTGCTACGTATGCGAAATGCCGGAGCACGTACCTTCGGTCAGAACGAGGCGAGTTGTGTCGTCTACGGGATGCCGCGTGAAGCTGCATTGATCGGTGCAGTCGAGGAAGTCGCTGGTTTGGGCGAGCTTTCTCGGCGAGTGCTTTCGGTTTTTGGCAGGATAGGGTCATGATACGGGTGTTTTCTCAACGCTCAGGGCTCCGATCATCACAAACTTTACGGGGCGGTAGTGGGGAAAAGAGGTACGATGGCACGGCACTTGTTCGATTAAACGAAATAATGCTGAAATGAGCCTCAAGTGTCGAATAAGCCTAGGTTTGACGCGGTGTTGCGCGCTTTGCCCTGTAGTAGATGAATATGGTGAAATGACGTTTGTTCGATTAAGATGTGCGCATTAGCACTGTAGGGTTGTTTTCCCAAGAGGGAGTTTAGGTATGTCAGAACTGCTAAAAAATATTGATGCTCGTACCAAACTCGCCGGTACCAACAAACTGGAGATTTTGCTTTTTTCGCTCGGCACCAATTCAAAAACGGGGCGAAGAGAAACTTTCGGCATTAACGTTTTCAAGGTGCGGGAAGTCATGCGTACGCCGCCGATTACTGCAGCGCCGGAAATGCCTGCGTCGGTCGAAGGGATGGTCAGCCTGCGCGGCGCGCTGGTTCCGGTTGTTGATTTGGCGCGCTATGCCGGAGTGGATACGGAAACGCCGCGCTCCATCATGATCGTTACTGAGTACGCGGGTCATACGCAGGGTTTTCTGGTTGAGGGTGTCGATACCATTCTTCGTTTGGACTGGAGTCAGATGAAGGTTCCGCCTGAGATGCTGCTGGCCGAGATGGGGGGGCTGGTTACGGCCGTAACCGAGTTGCCCGATGGCCGTCTGGTGATGATGATGGACGTTGAAAAGGTGCTTTCGGAAACGACGAATTACGATGAGGAAATTGTCTACCGAAATATCAAGCCGCTCAATGATCCGTCGCTGACTGTGTTTTTTGCTGACGACTCGGTGGTGGCACGCAAGCAGATAACGCGGACCCTCGACGCGATGAACGTCAAGTACATCGGGTCAATAAATGGGCGTGAGGCCTGGAACGAACTCGATAAGATTGCCACCTATGCTCAGGCTTCTGGCCAGAAGGTAACCGATCTTGTCAGCCTGGTACTGACCGATGTTGAAATGCCGGAAATGGATGGTTACATCCTGACCAAAAAAATCAAGACTGATCCGCGTTTTGCCGGAGTACAGGTCGTCATGCATTCATCGTTGTCCGGGATGTCGAATCAGCAACTCGGCAAGTCGGTTGGCGTCGATGAGTATGTGCCCAAGTTTGAAGCGCAGAAGCTATCGGAAACACTGACGCGGCGCCTGCTTGGATCGGTTCCTGTTGTACGGCCTAATGCCTGAAGTAGTGATCTCGTTGGAGTATGGCGATGACGATGGACCTGGTGGAAAATAAGAATCTGCTCGATAGCGTCGATGCAAGAACCCGTTTGGCAGGCTCCAACAAGATGGAGATTCTGCTGTTTTCACTGGGAACGCGAGAGACCTTCGGGATCAACGTATTCAAGGTGCGTGAAGTTGGGCGTACACCGCATATCACCAAAACCCCGAATATGCCGCGTGGCGTTGAAGGATTGGTTTCCTTGCGTGGGAACGTGATTCCCGTGCTGTCTCTGGTCAATTTTTTGGAGCATAAGGACGAGCCGATCGAGCGGGGAAAAACCATGATGGTTGCCGAATACTCGAAACGTACGCTCGGATTTCTGGTGCACGAGGTTGACCGTATCATCCGAGTTGACTGGGAAAAAGTAAGAGCTCCAGAAAGTGTATTGTCGTCGAATCAGGGACTCATTACGGCCATTACCGAACTTGAAAACGGTACGCTGGTATCGCTTCTCGATGTCGAGCAGATCCTTGCCAATGCCTTTGGCGAGGCGATCATCGTCGATATTCCTCCAGCACAGGTCAGCGAAGAAACGGGTGTGTTTTTCGTTGATGATTCGGTCGTCGCGCGGCGCAAGATTTCGGAAGTATTCGACAAGCTTGGCGTCAAGCACAAACACGCAACCAATGGCATGGAAGCCTGGGGACGTTTGCAGGGGCTGGCTGCGCATGCGCAGCACACCAACACTACGCTTCGTGACGATATCCGTCTCATTCTTGTTGATGCGGAAATGCCTGAGATGGATGGCTACGTCCTTACAAGACATATAAAGAGCGATTCGCGTTTTGAGGGTATCCCGGTGATCATGCACTCCTCACTGTCGTCCGAGGCCAACAGGGCCATGGGGCAGGCGGTTGGCGTGGATGCTTACGTTGCAAAGTTTGATGCCGAGATTTTGGCGGATACCCTGCGCCCACTGCTCGAGCGATAAGAAAATACTCAGGAGTAACGAATGGCTGATCCGAAGTTGAGAATTCTGGTGGTCGATGATTTTTCGACGATGCGCCGCATTGTCAGGAACCTGCTCAAAGAATTGGGTTTTACCAATGTGGATGAGGCTGAAGATGGTGCCATTGCGCTTCAAAAGTTGCAGGCCGGAGGTTTCGAGTTTGTTGTAACTGACTGGAATATGCCCAATCTGGATGGTCTGCAGTTGCTGCAGGCGATTCGTTCGTCGCCGACGCTGAAGCATTTGCCGGTGATGATGATTACGGCCGAAGCCAAAAAGGAAAATATTATTGCTGCCGCACAGGCTGGCGCCAGCGGCTACATCGTAAAGCCATTTACCGCAGCAACGCTTGCCGAAAAGTTGCAGAAAATTTTTGACAAAATGGGTGCTTGAGATGAGCAACGCGAATACCTCAGGCGATTCGAACGAACTCGAGGCTCTGTTCGATAGCATTGCAGCCGGTGTTGTGAACACCGTGCCAGCGCCTCCACCGCAACCGGTTCTCGTTGCTCCCAGGCCTTCGCTCATGCAGCAGGTGCTCGAAAGCGATGGTTCGACCGACGATTCGCAGGATTTGCAGGCCTTGTTTGACTCGATTGCCGATAAACAGCGTGTCGGTGGTGATGGTTTGCCTGAGGAGTCGGGTGAATGGCCGGTTCAAGGAAAGGTGTTTCATCAGGTTGGGCAGATGGCCAGGCAGTTGCACGACACGCTTGGCGCCTTGGGCTACGACAAGCTTCTTGAAAAAACAGTCGCTGTGCTTCCTGATGCAAAGGACCGGTTGGCTTACATCGCAAATCTTACGGAGCAAGCGGCTTGTAAGGTGTTGAATGCCACTGATATCGCCAATCCCTTGCAGGATGAACTGGAAGCAGGAGCAGCCCTGCTTGCTGCCAAGTGGGATGCGCTTTTCGCCAACAAGATGGGGGTTGAGGATTTCAAACTTTTGGCGTCGGAGACACGTGCTTTCGTCAAGAATGCAGTGCCGCAGAGAACATCAGCGACCAAAGAGCAGTTGATGGAAATCATGATGGCGCAGGACTTTCAGGATCTGACCGGCCAGGTCATTAAAAAAGTGGTTGCTCTGGCGCAGGATCTTGAGTCGCAACTGATGTCAGTGCTTATTGAAACGATGCCGGGAGAAAAACGTACCGATTCCGTCAATTCTTTGCTTAACGGTCCGGTGATTAATGCTGAAGGGCGAACTGACGTTGTTGGCAGTCAGCAGCAGGTCGATGATCTGCTCGACAGCCTAGGATTCTAGGAGGTTCAACATGAGTGATTTTTCCGGGATGGAAGACCTGCTGCAGGATTTCTTGCAGGAGGCCAGTGACCTTCTTTCTGATGTGGACAACAAGCTGGTCGATCTGGAGAGGAGTCCGGAAGATCGTCGTTTGCTGAACGATATCTTTCGTGGTTTTCATACGATCAAGGGCGGTGCGGGTTTCCTGAACGCGACTGAACTGGTGACCCTGTGCCACTTGACTGAAAACCTTTTCGACAAGCTGCGAAATGCCGAGATGCATCTGACCCCCGAGTTGATGGATACCATCATGGCGGCGACTCAGGGCGTCCGCAACATGTTTGGTGAGCTTGCGCAGGCTGTACAGCCGCGCCAGGCGCAGCCGGAAGTGATTGCAGCCTTGCGGAGTGCGCTTGAAGGTGATGCCCCAGCAGTATCTGTTGAAGCGCCTAAGGTCGAGGGGTCACCGCAGATTGTACCAACCCCCGTTGCGAGTACTGGTACGGAACCTGATTGGCAGGTGCTGCACAGCGTGGTGACTGGTCAGGCCGGTGTTGCGTCGACGACGATTACTGCTGCAGCATCGGTTAATACGCCAGTTCCAACTGTACAGATGTCGCCCCATTTTCCACCAGAAGGTCGCCGTGAGACTGACAAGCCAGGCGCTGTCGTCTCCGGAGCGACGTCTGGCCGGCGTATGGAAGAAAAAGCCGCTGCGCGCGAATCAACGATTCGCGTGGATACTGCTCGTTTGGATCAGGTGCTTAACCTGTCCGGCGAGATCGGATTGACCAAGAACCGTTTGACCAGTCTGCGAGCAGACATTTTAGCCGGTCGGAATGATTCGGACACCTTGCATGCGCTTGATCAGGCGGTAAGCCAACTCGATCTGCTGGTCTCAGATTTGCAGAACTCCGTGATGAAAACCCGGATGCAGCCGATCGGTCGTTTGTTCCAGAAATATCCACGGATTGCACGCGATCTGGCACGACAGTTGGGCAAGGACGTTGAACTGGCGCTTGTCGGTGAGGAAACCGAGGTCGACAAGACGATGATCGAGGATCTGGCGGATCCCTTGGTCCACCTCGTGCGCAATGCCGTTGACCATGGCGTCGAATCAGCAGAAGAACGTCTGGCGGCGGGCAAGTCAGCCAAGAGCATCGTACGCCTCGAGGCGCGTCAGGAAGGTGATCACATCGTCCTGATCATTGCCGATGACGGTCGTGGGATGAGTCCTGAACGCATTCGTGCGAAGGCGATTGAAAAAGGGATTATCAGAGAGGAAGAAGCCAATACACTGGACGACCGGCAGAGCCTGAATCTGATTTTCCTGCCTGGTTTTTCAACTGTAACGCAGGCCTCGGCCGTCTCGGGTCGTGGGGTCGGCATGGATGTGGTCAAAACCAATATCCAGAAGCTCAACGGTTCGGTTGAAATCCGGTCTGAGCCAGGGAAGGGCTCGGTCTTCATCATTTCGCTGCCACTAACGTTGGCGATTCTTCCGGTTCTGCTTGTGCTTCTAGGGGATCAGCCATTTGCTCTACCATTGTCGATGGTTCGCGAGATACTTCCCATTGACAAGAACAAGATGCAGGAAGTGGGCGGTAAGGAAACCCTGGTTGTGCGCGGCGAAGTGCTTCCGGTCGTTGCGCTTTCGCGTTTGCTCGGTTGGCCGCAACTGCAGACACCGGAGTACGGGGTATTGATGCAGACTTCAGAACGCAGCTTCATTCTTTCGGTGGATAGCTTTGCCGGGCGGGATGATGCGGTGATCAAGTCACTTGACGACTTCCGTCCGCGTGGTGTGGCCGGTGTTACAACGCTTTCCAACGGTCAGATCGTGCTGATTCTGGACATGAAAGAGTTGCTGTCTGATCTAAATGCGCATATTGACCGGGAGTCGGGTGTCAGGCACGCCAAGCTTCTTGAGCTTTCCATTTAAAGCATAGCAAAAACAACGATCTGGACAGGGAGCTTCGGCTTCCTGTCTTTTTTTTGTGGCTCAGTTACACGTGTTGTTCCCGCGCTACTATTCGAGAATCAATGTAAATAAACCCTCATACCCCTTTATTTTTTAAAGATTTTTCATATAATAGGTCGTAATCAAATG
Source organism: Rhodocyclaceae bacterium (assembly GCA_031398685.1). Lineage (GTDB taxonomy): Bacteria > Pseudomonadota > Gammaproteobacteria > Burkholderiales > Rhodocyclaceae > Propionivibrio. Next base: position 22,033 of record JANNNT010000273.1, read on the forward strand.
GAAGCCGCTGATGGCCGAAGAAAGCGATCTCGAAAAAACAGAGCCGGCGTCGTCCAGACGCCTTGAGCAAGCACGTGAGGAAGGGCAAGTCCCGCGCTCACGAGAGATCGGTGCTTTCCTGATTTTGATGGTTTCAGCGAGCGCATTCTGGTTCGTAGGTCCCTGGATGGTGCAACGCACAACGGCCCTTTTCAGGCGTGGCCTGATTCTTGAAGAACCCCTGTTGCGTGACCCTCAGTTCATGATGGTGAGGTTGGCAGATCTTTCCCTGGATGCACTGCTGTCTTTCGCGCCGCTGCTGTTGGCGCTGGTTGTTGCGGCATTGATCTCCCCCTTTTTTCTTGGGAGTTGGAATTTCTCGCTAAAGGCGCTGAATCCTGACCTTGGGCGCCTGGATCCGCTCAAAGGGCTGGCTCGACTTGTTTCCTGGAGCGGTCTGGTCGAACTGATCAAAGCGATCGCCAAGGCCTTGCTGGTCGGTGGTGTCGCCATCTGGGTTCTGTGGAGCCAACGTAACGATCTCGTCGGGCTCTTCGGGCAATCCATCGAGGTCGGGCTGTCCAGCGCCGGGCAATTGGTCAACTATAGTTTTCTCATGATTGTCATGGCGATGTTGCTGGTCGTTGCGGTTGATGTGCCGTTCCAGCTCTGGCAATACCACGACAAACTGAAGATGAGCAAGGATGAAGTCAAGCAGGAAGGCAAAGAAATGGAGGGTAACCCCGAGGTCAAGGGGCGTATTCGCCAGTTGCAGCGCGAGGCTGCACGCAAACGCATGATGGGCGCCGTGCCGACGGCCGATGTGATCGTTACGAATCCGACACACTTTGCCGTTGCGCTGGCTTATAAGAGTGGCATGGGCGCGCCGAAGGTGCTGGCCAAGGGAATGGGCGAGATTGCGCTAAGAATTCGTGAGATCGGTGCCGAGAATGGCGTGCCGATGCTTGAAGCCCCGCCTTTGGCACGAGCGCTTTATCGCCATGCCGATCTCGATCAGGAAATTCCATCGGCGCTCTATGCTGCAGTGGCCGAAATCCTGGCTTACGTCTATCAATTGGCCAACTGGCGTCAGATCGGTGGTAACTACCCGATCCCTCCGCGTGAAATTGTTGTTCCCGCCGAACTGGTGCCGGAGGCCGTAAATGGCTAACGCGACCATTATCTTGCAGAGTTTTCTCGGGCGATCTGGTCTTAAGCAACTGGCTGGACCGATCCTCATACTGCTGATCCTTTCGATGATGGTGCTGCCGCTACCGCCCTTCATGCTGGATCTGTTTTTTACCTTCAATATCGCGGTTTCAGTCATCGTCATGCTGGTGGCGATCAATGTGATAAAACCGCTCGACTTCTCGGTCTTTCCGACGGTTCTTCTGATCACAACACTGCTGCGTTTGTCGCTCAATGTGGCCTCAACACGTATCGTGTTGCTCGAAGGGCACACCGGTCCCGGTGCTGCCGGGCAAGTGATCGAAGCCTTTGGAAACTTCCTTGTCGGCGGCAATTACGCTGTTGGTATCGTGGTGTTTGCGATTCTGGTTATTATCAATTTTGTGGTGATTACCAAAGGTGCCGGACGGGTGGCCGAAGTGGCGGCACGTTTCACTCTTGATGCGATGCCGGGTAAGCAGATGGCAATTGATGCCGACCTTAACGCGGGTTTGATCGGTGAGGACGATGCCCGCAGGCGGCGCGCCACGATTGCCGAAGAAGCCGACTTTTTCGGTTCGATGGATGGTGCGTCAAAATTTGTACGCGGTGATGCCATTGCCGGCATTCTGATCATGTTCATCAACGTTATTGGTGGGCTGTTTGTCGGCGTGCTGCAACATAATCTGGATATCGCTACAGCCGCCAAAACCTATACCTTGCTCACGATCGGTGACGGTCTGGTGGCACAGATTCCAGCGCTGATTATTTCAATTGCTGCCGGTATGGTCGTTACGCGCGTTGGTGATACCGAGGATCTATCACAGCAGTTTATCGGCCAACTCTTCAACAATCCCAAGGTGATCGGGCTGACCGCAGTGATTATCGGTCTGCTCGGACTTATTCCCGGGATGCCCAATTTCGTCTTTCTGTTGCTGGCGACGGGTCTGGGTGCTCTGGCATGGGATATGGAAAGACGTTTGCGCTCAGCCAAACCAGTGCCGGTAACGGTTGCACCGACGGTGGCAAGCGAGTCGCAGGAGGCGAGCTGGGCGGACGTGGCTCCGCTGGATGTGCTTGGGCTGGAAGTCGGCTATCGGCTGATTCCGCTGGTGGACAAGGCTCAGGATGGCGAATTGCTGCGGCGCATTCGCGGGATACGCAAAAAGTTTGCTCAGGAGGTGGGATTCCTCGTTTCGCCGGTGCACATTCGCGACAATCTGGAGCTGAAGCCCAATGCTTACCGGATCCTGCTCAAGGGCGTCGAGATCGGCCAGGGTGAAGCTTTTCCGGGCAACTTGTTGGCAATTAACCCTGGACGTGTGGCGGGTCAGTTACCCGGTACGATAACCAAAGATCCGGCCTTCGGTCTGCCTGCGGTCTGGATAGACACGGCACTGCGCGAGCAGGCGCAGGCCTACGGTTATACCGTCGTTGATGCCAGTACGGTGACGGCAACCCATCTCAACCACCTGATTCTGTCGCATGCCGCTGAACTGCTTGGTCGTCAGGAAGCCCAGGCTCTGCTCGATCATCTGGCGAAAGAAATTCCAAAACTGGTCGAAGAGCTGGTGCCCAAGGTTCTGCCGCTTGGTGTTCTGCAGAAAGTCTTGCAGAACCTGCTTGAAGAAGGCATTGCCATTCGCGACATGCGTACCATTATCGAAACGCTTGCAGAGACGGCGACGCGTTCGCAGGACGCCGAAGTGCTGACGGCGCAGGTACGCATCGCACTCGGTCGTTCGATCATTCAGCAACTCTATCCAAGCGGTAATGAAATGCAGGTCATGTCACTCGATCCGCAACTCGAGCGCGTGCTTATGCAAGCTATCTCAGGTGGCGGTGACAATGCCAGCATCGAGCCGAGCCTTGCCGATACGCTGATTCGCGAAACGGCAGCGGCGGCTCAACGCCAAGAGGAACTCGGTTTGCCCGCTGTTTTATTGGTTCCTGGCAATCTTCGCACACTGCTATCCCGCTTCCTGCGGCGCGGTATTTCTCAATTGAAGGTGCTCGCCCACAGCGAAGTGCCTGAAAACAAAATCATCAAGGTCACCTCGATCATTGGAGGTAGGGTATGAACGTCAGGAAATTCATCGCCGCCACGGCGCGCGACGCATTACACAAGGTCAAGGAGCTATTGGGACCTGATGCGATCATCCTGTCCAATAGAGCCATCCCCGGTGGGGTCGAGATCATGGCGGTTGCTGCCGGCGATATGGAAATGATCGTGCCGACAACCGTCAAGGAAGAGCATAGATCAAACAATGACTATACCGTTCGCCTTTCGTCACCGAAAAGCAACGTGCCGTCTACCCCGAGGGTAATGCAAGCGCCGCAACAGTCATCGCCTCTGCTGTCGCAACTTCCTCCACAACTTCCCCCATTGGCGCCGCGTCCTGCGCCCCAGATCGAACGTCCGCGAGTTCCGGTACAGGCCGAAATTGTTCCGGCGGAAGTCATGGATGAAATCCGTTCACTACGGAAACTGTTCGAGCAACATCTTGCCGGTGCCGCCTGGAGTGAAACAGCACGTTCACAACCCGTCAAGACGGAAGTTTTGCGTCAGATGCTTGACGCGGGTTTTTCCCCGCAGCTTGCCCGCGAACTGCTCGAAAAATTGCCGTGCGAACTGAATGCCAGGCAAGCACTGGCCTGGGTCAAAGAGGGGGCGGATCGATCCTTCCTGACGATCAATACCGAGAATGATATCGTTGATCGCGGTGGCGTCTACGCGCTTGTCGGTCCGACCGGGGTGGGCAAGACAACGACTACGGCCAAACTGGCTGCACGCTGCGTTCTGCGTCACGGTGCCAGCAAGGTGGCATTGATAACGACAGACGGCTACCGGATCGGAGCTCACGAACAACTGCGAATCTACGGCCGCATTCTTGGCGTATCGGTACATCTGGTGAAGGATGCCGAGGAACTCAAGCAGACGCTGTTTGAACTGCAAC
>JANNNT010000290.1:0-1784 GCA_031398685.1 Rhodocyclaceae bacterium
CTTGAGTCCATTGCGGTTCAGGCGACTACGGGCCAGCGACGTATCGTCCTTCACGCCTCGCGGCGTGTCGTCGTTCGCTAATCCATCCGGTTCGATGTGGTTGGGCGCGGACGTGGTTGCCAGTCGTAGCAGAGGCTCGGCGCCCACGGCCAGTTCGCTGGCGATTCGCCCCGCGCCGTCGATCCGATATCCCATCGGAGTTCCCTGGGCGCGGAATTTCGAGGCGACTTCCATTTGCTTCTGCAAGAGGACCAGGCAACGAATTCCGTAACGCTCAACAAGCTTACGGTTCTCCTCGGCATCGCCGGTGGTTACCACAACTGGTACGGCCCGCCCGTCGCCTCCTTCCGCCGACAGGCTGGCCAGGTCGGCGGCCATCTTCGTGCAGAACCCGCATTGCGGGTTGAAGAAGATGAGCAACACATTCTGCTCACGAAACTCAGAAAGCTTGCGGCGCACCCCTGTCAGATCCGGAAGCTCAAAGTCCGGTGCGACCAGGCCCAGGGGCAGACCGCCGCCCTCCGGCCGCTTCGTCCCGGCGCGAGGCTCCGCGCGCAGCCCGATTTGTTTTTCGATCGACTCCAGCCGCAACAGGATGCGGCCATTCTGGCGCGCGAGCTGATACACGAGCCAGGTTCCGATGGCAATCAGCAGCCACGGCAAAACAGTTCCGAATACGATGGTCATCATCGAACATCCCCCAGTGCGGTCAAGACGGCCAGCACGAAACCATCGGTAAAACTGTGGCGTAACATGACATCGTTCCTTTTTGGTCTGCGGTACAATGGTGAGTCATCATTCCCATCGCGCAGACCGAGCGCCGGGGCGATGCCGATACTCACCTTTATCAGGCAGTGCGACGTTTCTCCCCTCTTCGCGCACGGAATTCTAAAAAAGGGTCTCAAATGCGCACTGCGTTCGGGTTCGCCGTGGTACACGCACCATGAGCCTATTGGCGCGAGCCTTCAATCTCGCGGCGGAGCCAGGCCCGGGCAAAGGACCAAAGCAAATCGGCCTTTCGGGGCGAAACGCCGATAACCTCGGCTGCCTGCGGAATGGTCAGCCCGGCAAAGTATCGCAAATTGACCAGTTGGGCTGCCTGGCTGTCGCTGGCGGCAAGTCGATCCAGGGCTTCATCGAGCGCCAGCAAGTCGTCCGAGATGTCCGCAGCCAGCAATTCGCCCGGTTCGATGTCCAGTCGCTGCAGCTCGCCACCGTGTTTGGCGCGTGCCTTGCGGCGAGCGTTTTCGACCAGAATCCGCCGCATCGCCTCCGCTGCGGCGGCAAAAAAATGTCCACGACTGTTCCAATGCTGAGCGTTTTCCGAATCCACCAGCCGAAGGTATGCGTCATGCACCAGCGCCGTAGCCTGAAGCGTCTGTCCAGGTTTTTCGTTGGCGAGCCTGGCAGCAGCTAATTTGCGCAGCTCGTCGTACACCAGCGGCAATAGTTGCTTTGCGGCCTGCGGATCGCCGCCGGCAGCTGCTTCCAGGATTGAGGTGACTTCGCTCATCGAGTCACAGTTTAGCCATTCGGTCCTTTATCCTCCACTGCTGACGGTGCTGCAGGCAACATGGCAGGTAATAGACATGCCCAAAATCCGAAACTCGAAATCAGAAATCCCAAACGGATCGTAAATAAATGACTTGCGGAGTTTTCAAAATCAGATTGACATAGAAATACTCCTTACTCTCCCGCGAGCAAGTCGACGTTGGCCAGCACCGTCAGGGTCTGGCTCGTCGGGCCGGTGAGGAACTTTCTTGACAGTTAGGGCCTCACCGGCC
>JANNNT010000307.1:0-6861 GCA_031398685.1 Rhodocyclaceae bacterium
GAGCCGTTGGATTCGGTGATCTCGGAAACCACACGCATGGTGTAGGAGAAGTCTTCCGGCTTCGGCAAGACGGCGATCATTGCGCGCTTGGCCAGACGGCCGTGACCGATTTCGCGACGCTTCGGCGTACCGACGCGACCACACTCACCGGTGGCGTAGGGCGGGAAGTTGTAATGCAGCATGAAGCGCTCGCGGTATTCACCGGCCAGCGAATCAATGATCTGTTCGTCACGGCCCGTACCGAGCGTAGCGACGACCAGGGCCTGCGTTTCGCCTCGGGTAAACAGTGCCGAACCGTGGGTGCGCGGTAAAACGCTGGAACGGATGGCAATCGGACGAACGGTGCGCGTATCACGACCGTCGATACGCGGTTCACCACCGAGAATGCGGCTACGTACGATTTTGGCTTCAACGTCGAAGAACAGGTTGTTGATCGTATTGGCATCAGGCGCGTCATCACCCGCCGTCAGCACCTCAATCGCTTTGTTTGAAATTTCCTTGATACGCTGCGTACGCTGCTGCTTGCTGGTAATGCGGAAGGCTTCCTGCAAGTCGGCTTCAACCAGTTCGTTGAGCTTGGCCACCAGTGTTTCGTTTTTGGCGGCAGGCGCCCAAACCCACTCTGGCTTGCCGGCTTCTTCAACCAGCTCGCTGATGGCGTTGATGACAACCTGCATCTGATCGTGGCCGAAAACCACGGCGCCCAGCATGACTTCTTCCGACAAAATGTCGGCTTCCGATTCCACCATCAGCACGGCGGATTGCGTACCGGCGACGACGAGGTTGAGCTGACTGCTCTTGAGCTGAGTCAGTGTCGGGTTGAGCACGTACTGGCCGTCGATATAGCCCACACGAGCTGCACCGAGCGGGCCGTCAAACGGGATACCGGAAATCGCCATTGCGGCGGAAGCGCCGATAATCGCCGGGATATCCGGGTCAATTTCGGGATTGAGCGACACCACCATCGCTACAACCTGAACTTCGTTGTAGAAACCTTCAGGGAAAAGCGGACGGAGCGGACGGTCGATCAGACGCGAAGTCAGTGTTTCCTTTTCCGACGGACGGCCTTCGCGCTTGAAGAAGCCTCCGGGAATCCGGCCAGCGGCATAGGTTTTCTCAATGTAATCGACGGTCAGCGGAAAAAAGTCCTGCCCAGGCTTGACTGATTTGTTGCCGACCACAGAGACCAGGACGACGGTGTCATCGACTGTAACCATGATGACGCCCCCGGCCTGACGGCCAATCTCACCGGTTTCCAGCGTAACCTGATGAGCACCATAGGCGAACGATTTCTTGGCGATAGTAAACATAATTCCCTCTCTCAATAGTTCAACGCGCGTACCCACGACACCGATACGCAATTCAACAACGCGCCAACATGGCGAAAAGCTTTAGAAGCAACAACAGCGGCACAACCCACAAAGGGCTGGCCGCTGTCATTTATTCGAATCGTCTGCACCTCAACCGCACAGCGGTCCGGCAGGCGGGCTTACTTACGCAGGCCGAGACGTTGAATCAGCGCACGATAGGAATCTACGTTCGTGCGCTTCAGATAATCCAGCAGCTTGCGCCGACGACTGACCATGCGCAGCAAGCCGCGACGGGAGTGGTGATCCTTGACGTGTTCCTTGAAGTGACCGGTCAGGTCATTGATACGTGCCGTAAGCAGAGCCACCTGAACTTCGGATGAACCGGAGTCGCCTGCCGCACGTTGAAAATCGGTCATGATCTGTGCTTTTTGCACAACGGTAATCGCCATGTCAAACTCTCTTTCGTAAATGAACGACGCAGCCCCGGTTTGATAGAGCCCACGCCAGGTTGATGAATGTGTGAATCGCTTGGCGAAGCGAGCCGTGGATTATAGCGTGTTCAGCCGACTTCCAGCAAGCGCGATGAGTCGCAATCAATGGTAGGTCTGGCATTCAACTGCGGTCAGATGGAAACCAGTCGGCGCGGATTCACATTCCCCGAAGCGTCGGCTTCACCCAGGCCGAGCAGGCGATTGTTACCGTAAACTCGGCATTTTCCGGGCGGGGACAAAGCGATAACCGGATTCCCATGGGAAAACTTCAGCGTAGCTTCGTCGTCAAGATATACGGCCGGCAGGGTCTGCAACAGGGCATCCGGGGCCAGCAAATAATTCACTCGCTCAGCATCAGATTGCGTAATCAGGTGATCCAGTGTTATGGCATCGGCAATGCTCAATGCGCCAACCGCCGTCCGGCGCAAGGCTGTCAGGTGCGCGCCGCACGCGAGAATATTTCCGATATCTTCAGCCAGCGTCCGAATATAGGTCCCTTTGCTGCAGGAAACACGCAAACGACAGCGATCACCTGAGAAATCGAGAAGCTGCAATTCGTGAATCGTCACTTCACGGGCTTCGCGCTCAACTTCAATACCCCGTCTGGCCAGTTGATAGAGCGGTTTGCCATCACGCTTGAGCGCCGAATACATGGGTGGTATCTGGCTGATGCGGCCATGGAAACGTAACAACACCGCTTCCAGTTCGATCCGAGCAAACGCCACTGGACGCTGTAGCACTACAGCGCCTTGGGCATCTCCGGTATCGGTCGTAATACCGAAAAGGAGTTCAGCCTCGTAGGTCTTGTCGGCATTGAGCAGATCGGCCGAAAATTTGGTTGCCTCGCCGAAACACAAGGGCAGCAGGCCGGTCGCCAGCGGATCGAGCGTTCCGGTATGCCCGGCCTTGGCCGCCGAGAATAAACGCCGCGCACCTTGCAAGGCCGCGTTGGACGTCAAGCCGCTCGCCTTGTCCAGCAACAATACGCCGTCGACTCGCTGCCAGCGGCGCTTGGTTCCGCTACTCGTCACCAGAATCAGTTTCGGGGGCATGATCAGACGTCGCTGAAATCGCCAGTGCTTCCTGAATCAGCTTTGAGAGGTCAGCTCCGCGTTCGAGCGATTGATCAAACACAAAATGCAATTGCGGCGTCATGTGAATGCGGATGCGCTTGCCTAACTCACGACGCAGAAAACCGGACGCTTTCTGCAAGCCAGTCATGACCGCCGGGAGGCTTTCGCTACCCGCCAGGGTACTGAAAAACACTTTGGCGTGGGCATAATCAGCTGTCACCTCAACGTCGGTGATGCTGATCATGCCCACGCGCGGATCCTTGAGTTCCGTACGAATCAGTTCCGCCAGTTCCCGGCGAATTTGTTCGGAGACCCGATCCTTGCGTGAAAAGCCTTTGTTGATCGTCACTTACAGCGTCCGGGCAATTTCCGTCACGTCGTATACTTCGAGTTGGTCGCCTTCCTCATAAGCATTGTAATTCTTCAGCGACAAACCGCATTCGAAGCCGGACCGGACTTCCTTGACGTCATCCTTGAAGCGCTTGAGCGACTCGAACTCACCGTCCCAGATAACGACATTGTTGCGCAGCAGACGTGCGCGCGAGGAGCGTTTGACCACCCCTTCGAGCACGTAACAGCCGGCGATCGTACCGATCTTGGTCGCACTGAACACCTGGCGAATCTCGACCAAACCGGTAATCTCTTCCCGCTTCTCGGGCGACAGCATGCCGGAGAGCGCGGCCTTAACCTCGTCCACCGCATCATAAATGATGTTGTAGTAGCGAATATCGACTCCGACACTCTCGGCCGCCTTGCGTGCGCCTGCATCGGCACGGGTGTTGAAGCCGATAATGACAGCCTTGGAGGCCTGCGCCAGATGCACATCGGACTCGCTGATGGCACCCACGGCACCGTGAATGATATTGACCTTGACCTCGGCCGTGGAAAGCTTCTGCAAGGACTGAACCAGTGCTTCCTGCGAACCCTGAACGTCGGCCTTGATGATGAGCGGCAGCATTTTGACTTCGGCTTCCGTCATCTGGTCGAGGATGGTCTCAAGATTGGCGGCCTGCTTCTTGGCCAGTTTGACGTCACGGAACTTGCCCTGGCGGAAGAGCGCAATTTCGCGCGCCTTGCGCTCGTCAGCCAGTACCACGGCTTCCTGCCCTGCCGCCGGAACATCCGAAAGTCCGAGAATCTCAACAGGAATCGACGGCCCGGCTTCCTTGATCATCTTGCCGTTTTCATCAAGCATGGCGCGGACTCGACCAAACACTTGCCCGGCGAGCAGGACGTCACCCTGGCGCAGCGTACCGGACTGAACCAGCATCGTCGCCACCGGACCGCGGCCCTTGTCGAGCCGCGCTTCAATGATCAGGCCCTTGGCCGGTGCGTCTTTCGGCGCCTTCAGTTCGAGCACCTCGGCCTGCAACAGCACGTTTTCGAGCAACTCGTCGATGCCCGCACCGGTCTTGGCGGAAACGGAAATGAAGGGAGCTTCGCCACCGTACTCCTCCGGAATAACTTGCTCGGCAACCAGTTCCTGCTTGACACGCTCGGGATTGGCATCCGGCTTGTCGATCTTGTTGACCGCTACAATGATTGGCACCCCCGCCGCTTTGGCGTGGTGAATGGCCTCTCTTGTTTGCGGCATGACGCCGTCGTCGGCAGCCACGACCAGAATGACCAGGTCAGTCGCTTTGGCACCGCGAGCGCGCATCGCCGTAAAGGCTTCGTGCCCCGGCGTATCGAGGAAGGTCACCATGCCACGGGCGGTTTCAACGTGATAAGCACCGATGTGCTGCGTGATGCCGCCGGCTTCTCCGGAAGCGACACGCGTGCGGCGGATGAAGTCAAGCAGCGAGGTCTTACCGTGGTCGACGTGTCCCATGACCGTAACCACCGGCGCACGCGGCTCTTGCGGGGCATCCTTGTGGTCCGTATCGTCAATGAAGGCATCTGGATCATCGAGTTTGGCCGCGAAGGCCTTGTGACCCATTTCCTCGACGATAATCATCGCCGTTTCCTGATCCAGCACCTGGTTGATGGTCACCATCGAGCCCATCTTCATCAGGGTCTTGATCACTTCAGTAGCCTTGACCGACATTTTGTGCGCCAGATCAGAAACTGAAATGGTTTCCGGCACATGTACATCGTGCACCACGGCTTCTGTGGGGGCCTGGAAGGAATGCGCTTCCTCTGATTCACCACCACGGTTGCTGCGCTTGCCGTGCTTGTTGTCACGCCAGCCGGTGCCGCCCGTCGCACCACGAGTCTTCAGACCCTGACGCTTGTTGGCACCCTCGTTTTTCCACTGGCCTTTCTTGTCGGCTGATTTCTTGTCCGCCGTTCCCGGTTTAGCTACCGGCTTGTGCAGTGTCTTGTCTTCAGCCGGCTTATCGCTCGCCGTCTGTGCTGCAACTTTTTTGGCCGCTTCTGCAGCGCGCGCAGCGACGGCCTTCTCTTCGGCTTCAATTTTCAGCCGTGCCAGATCAGCAACACGCTGCTGCTTCTCCATGTACTCCGCTTCCTGATGGGCGCGCAGTGCAGCATTGCGACGCTCCTCCTCAGCACGAAGTTTCTGTTGTTCTTCGCCAATGATCGAGGCGCGTGTCACAACTTTTTTGATGCCGGTCTTTGCTTCTACAACCGGTTCAATCTTAGCCTCGGCAGCGGCTTTCGCTTTCGCTTTTGAGGCTGATTTGGCCTTCGTTTCGACAACAACCGACTTAGTGACTGGCGCTTCGATCACTTCTTCAACGACCGGCGGTACAATCGCTTCAACGACAGGCTCTACGATCACCTCGACGACCGCTTCAACAACCGGCGCTACGGTCACTTCAACGACCGGGTCCACAATGGCTTCAACGACCGGCTCCGGCGGCATCAATTGCACCTCAGGCACAACCGGCACATCGGCGCGAGCGTCCGGCCGAATCTCTGGCATATCCCGCTTGACAAGAATCCGCTTCTTGCGCACTTCAACCTGAACCGTACGCGACTTTCCGTGGGAGTCCTGAGATCTAATCTCGCTGGTTTCCCTGCGCATCAAGGTAATCTTGGTCTTGCCGTCACCCTCGCCGTGCGAACGGCGCAGATACTCCAGCAGCCTTGACTTGTCCTGCTCGGAGAGAAGGTCTTCAGCCTTGATCTTGGCAACACCTGCTTTTTGCAACTGCTCGAGCAGCGCATCCGCCGGCATTTTCAGGTCGGTGGCAAATTGGGCAACACTTGTTTGCGCCATATGGAATCCTCTTTTCTACTTACTCGAACCAGTGCGCGCGCGCCGTGGTGATCAGTTGTTTGGCACGATCAGCATCGATACCGGTCATTTCAGTGAGTTCGTCGACCGCCAGATCCGCCAGGTCGTCAAGCGTTTTGATACCGTTACTCGCCAACTTGCCGGCCAGAGACTTGTCCATCCCCTCAAGCCTGAGCATGTCTTCGGCCACATCGCCGATCTGTTCTTCGGTCACGATGGCCTCAGTCAACAACACGTTCCGGGCGCGATCACGCAATTCCTGAACGGTCGTCTCATCAAAGGCTTCGATCTCCAGCATTTCATGTAGCGGAACGTAGGCCACTTCCTCCAGCGTTGAGAATCCTTCGCTGATCAGAATATTGGCCACTTCTTCATCGACATCAAGCTTTTCCATGAACAGCACGCGAATTGCTGCAGATTCCGCATCGACACGGGTCTGGGACTCTTCCTCAGTCATCAGATTGATCGTCCAGCCGGTCATTTCCGAAGCCAGGCGAACGTTCTGACCGCCACGACCGATGGCAATCGCGAGGTTGTCTTCATCAACCACGACGTCCATGCTGTGCCGGTCTTCATCTACGACAACCGAAATCACCTCGGCCGGCGCCAGCGCACCAACGACGAACTGTGCCGGATCAGCTGACCAGAGCACAATGTCGACGCGTTCACCCGCCAACTCGTTAGTTACCGCTGTGACCCGCATGCCGCGCATGCCGACGCAGGTACCGATCGGATCGACACGCTGGTCGTTGGATTTGACGGCAATCTTGGCGCGCATGCCGGCG
>JANNNT010000315.1:0-6225 GCA_031398685.1 Rhodocyclaceae bacterium
TACGACCTGATCCGCTGATGGCCAACATCATGATCCGCAAAGGCGACAAGGGTTACGTGTTCTACATGCCCAAGCGCGACATCGAGGACAGCATCGTCTCGATGGAGTTCGACACCCCGGAGAAGTGGGGTGGCGAGATCAGACTCGGTAACGGCGGCCTCTACTACATCGAACCCCAGGCGCCGCCGGAGCGATTGCCGTTGTCGCTGCGGGCGAGGCGTATCGACGGGGTTGAGTGAGTCAAGACAAAAACAGTAATTAACCACGAAGTTCACGAAGTGCACGAAGTGCACGAAGATTAAAAAGTGCAGAAATTTTTTACAATGAGTTTTCTCCGTGTTCTCCGTGCTCTCCGTGCTCTTCGTGGTTCTAATGCTTTTACGTAAGGAGAAACACCATGGCAATGAAGATTGTTCAAGCGGAATGTACGTCCTGTGGCGACTGCGTTCCGGTCTGTCCGACCAAGTCCATCACCGACAAGGGCGGCATCTTCAAGATCAACAAGGAAACGTGCACCGAATGCGAAAACGAGGCCGATTCGCCGAAGTGCGTCGATGCCTGTCCTGCGGGCGAAACCTGCATCGTCTATCTCTAAGTGCTACCCGTGCTGGCGACTGAATGGTCGTCCGCACGGCCGGGAGAATACTCATGACCCAATTCATGTCCCAGTCGATGACCCGCGAAGCAGCGTTGCGCATCGGCCTGGCGTCCAGAGAGTTTGACGGTGTCAGCGTAAGCCGCCTGGTACAGGCGCTGGCCGCGAAATTTGGCCTGCCTCTGACTGAAGCCAGGCTCGCCACGCTCACCGTGACCGATTTGCGCGAAATCCTCGCTGGCGATCATGCCGACGAAAACTGCCACGTTGGGGGCCACCCTGAAAATCTAAAGCGAGCCGTGCGCCTGCTGTGGGGCGAGGGCATCGCCGGCAGCGAACTGCCGCCGCTCGATGCTTACCGCGAAGGCGACATGCCCGGCTCCATCCGTGTGGCCTGCGCCTCGAACAACGGCGAGGACGTCAATGGCCATTTCGGTTCCTGCGAGCGCTTCCTTATCTACCAGGTGGCGCCAAGCGAACTGCGACTGCTTGCCGTACGCCCGACGCTGGAAGCCGACCACGCGGAAGATCGCAATACGTCCCGCGCCCAACTCATCGCGGATTGCCAGGTGGTCTATGTACAGTCCATCGGCGGGCCTGCTGCCGCCAAAGTGGTACGGGCCGGCGCACATCCGGTAAAGATTCCGCATTCCGGATCGGCTAGGGAAATTCTTGTTCGCTTGCAGGAAACACTGGTCAAACCGCCGCCCTGGCTGGCCAAGGTCATGGGCGTCAAAGCGGCGTCCCTGGAGAAATTTGCCGAAACCATGGAGGAATGATGATCGAGGCTTCCCTCCTGGAAAACGTTATGGATCAGGTGGCGATGCACGCCGGTGAACTGAGCGATGTGCTGGTCACTCACCTGCGCAAGACGTTTCCTGGCATCCATGTGTCAGTGTGCAGCGACGACGACATGCCATCGAGATTGTCGCCGGCGGCCGGCAACTCGTTCTGCCGGCTCTACTACGTGGATTCAGGTGACCACTGCCTGAGGTTGACCACCGATGTCGAGTCGGCGACCGGTCTCGTGGTGGCACTGCGCGACTGGGATGAATCATGAATTCTGAGACCGTCAGCACCTGGAACGACTCGTCGTGCGCTGAACCAAACACCAATCAAAACGATTTTGAGCACGCCGTTGCCGAGATGTGTGTGCGTGTGCCGGTATCTGCCGGCGCAGCGGGTCTGGCCAGGGAGCTGGCGCGTATCCTGCCGCAGCGAAGTTTTCGCGATGTGCTCTCGCGCCGGCTGGTATCGCCTCGGCGGGGTAATATCCGTGTGGCATGCTGAAGAGCAGTTATGAATCAACCTTGTCAGGCTCGAGTTCGGGTCGAAGCTCTCAGTTTGAACCAATCCAGAAAGTCAGTGCAGCCCGCTTGAGGGCCTGCAAGGGCCGGGCTGGGACGGTCATCGTGTTAAACATGGTGCTTGCATCCTCCATCCGGAAATAGATTTTTGCGCAAGACCTGCATGGACGAAGGGGCGAAGCCCATCCTGCCATAAAAGGCGAGGGCGGGGCCGTTGTCGCGGTCGGCCAGCAGCGTGACACGGGCCATGCCAGCGGCGGCCGCCCAGGCGAGCACATGTTCCACCAGCCGGCGTCCGAGGTTCTTGCCTCGGAATGCCGCGTTCACGATTACGTCTTCGAGCAGCAGTACCGGCCGACCTTCGGCGGTGCTCACGGTAATCAGCGCGTTGGCCATGCCGGCGACTTTCTGGTCGACGCGCAGCACGAACAGACGTCCGATCTGCGGGTTCTCCAGAATCATGTGCAAGCCGCGAAGTTGCTTTTCCCTCTCGGGCCGGAAGTCGCTTTCGAGCGTAAAGAGTTCCGCCAGCAGGTCGGCCAGCGCTTCAAGATCGGCGGCCGTGGCGAAGTTGATGGCGATTTTCATGTCGGGGCAGGCACCAGCCACGCCGAGCCTTCGGCGATCTTGCCGTCCGTGAATACCTGCGACAGGGCGACGAAGCCCAGTTCGGCATTGCCGCTGACGACGAACTGGTCGGCGCATGCTGTCGCGGCGGTAAATGCCAGCAGGGCGAAGCAGGTGTAGCGAACATTCATGATTCAACTGCCAAAGCAGATCGAATAGTCGCAGCAATCGGCGCAATGCGGCGACTTGCAGATCGGTACCCCGGCGCGCTCGCACAATTGGCGGTAGAAGAACTTTTTCCACTTCATGTCGCCTGAATTCTTTGCGGCCAGCGTGGGAAAGTGTGTGTGTATCAGGTTGGATAGTACCTTGCGGCTGGCTAGACCCATATCCTGCCACAGATGGTTTTCGCCCATGGCGGCGGAGGCGATGGCATGGACGAGCCATGCTTCCTGTTCGCTGGACGTGACCCGGTGTTCGAGCAGCAGTTCGACGAGTTCATCAAACTCATCGAAATCGTTGGTAAGGCCAGATTGTGGCTCGGCGTCACTGTTTGAGTACGCAAGTCCGGAGAAAAACTCTTTCAGCAATTTCTGGAAACACGTCTCGCTCAGACCGCGGATCAGTGGTTGCCGGCTTGAGCGCAACGATTCGGCGATAACGCCGGCAAAGGCCAGAGTCGCCAGATCTTCCGGGCGACGGGCTTGAGAAATCGGGGCGGTGGATTCGGGTGTCATGGGCGTTCTCCTATGTGCTCAGTAACTCTTAAGCAAAACTCCTTCCACCCGGACCGATGCTCCGGAATCCTCTGCTGCTGCGGGTTTTCGGGTTCCAATGAATGTCGTGTTTCTGACAATCCGCATCAGCCTGTATTGCGGTCTGTCGCGATCGCCACAAGAGCGTATTGATTAAGTCGTTGAAAATCATCGTCTTAGTTTTGGCACGGCGATTGCGTTGCATCGATCGAAAGGATGCCACCATGAAAGCCAGCGAGATCGCGGTTCTGCTCAACGAGCCGGCCTGCGCCCACAACACCAAGGAGAAGTCAGGTTGCGCCCGCCCCAAACCGGGTGCCACGGCGGGCGGCTGCTCCTTCGATGGGGCGCAGATCGCGCTGCTGCCGATTGCCGATGTCGCACACATCGTCCATGGTTCCATCGCCTGTGCCGGCAGTTCCTGGGATAACCGCGGTACGCGCAGCACCGGCCCGGCACTCTATCGCATCGGCATGACCACCGATCTGACGGAACAGGATGTAATCATGGGGCGCGGCGAAAAGCGCCTGTTCCATGCCATCAAACAGGCCATCGACGATTATGCGCCGGCGGCGGTCTTCGTCTATGCCACGTGCGTTACGGCAATGATCGGCGACGACCTGGAAACGGTCTGCAAGGCGGCGGCTGAGCGCTGGGGCGTTCCGGTGATTCCGGTCGACTGCGCCGGCTTCTACGGCACCAAGAACCTCGGCAACCGGATCGCCGGCGAGGCCATGACCCAATACGTGATCGGCACGCGCGAGCCCGATGCAGTGCCTGACGCTGCCCAGCGCCCAGGAATCCAGGTGCACGACGTGACGCTGATCGGCGAGTACAACATTGCCGGCGAGTTCTGGCATGTGGCGCCGCTGTTCGACGAACTCGGTCTGCGCATCATTGCCTCGCTCTCGGGTGATTCGCGCTACCGTGATATCCAGACCATGCATCGTGCTGAAGCCAGCATGGTGGTCTGCGCCAAGGCCTTGCTCAATGTCGCCCGCAAGGTGAAAGAGGGCTGGGGCGTGCCGTTTTTCGAGGGCAGCTTCTACGGTGTGGCCGATACCTCGCAGGCTTTCCGCGATTTCGCCCGGTTGCTGAATGACGCCGACCTGACGGCGCGTGCCGATACGATGATTGCGCGCGAGGAAGCAAAAATCAACGCCGAACTCGAACCCTGGCGCGCCCGCCTGAGGGGCAAACGCGTGTTGCTCTACACCGGCGGCGTCAAGTCCTGGTCGGTGGTTTCCGCCTTGCAGGATCTCGGTATGGACGTGGTCGCCACCGGCACCAAAAAATCGACTCAGGAAGACAAGGCGCGAATCCGCGAACTGATGGGTGAGGATGCAATGATGATCGACGACGGCAGCCCCAGGGCCTTGCTGTCCACCTATAAGGAATACGGTGCCGACATCCTGATCGCCGGCGGCCGCAACCTCTACACGGCGCTCAAGGCGCGTATTCCTTTTCTCGACATCAACCAGGAACGCGAATTCGGCTACGCCGGCTACACCGGAATGATCGAACTGGCGCGGCAACTGGCGCTGAGCATCGAGAGCCCGGTCTGGGATGCCGTGCGCAAACCGGCACCGTGGGTCAAAACCAAGGCGGTGGGATTCCCGCTGACCGTGTGAAAAAGCGTGAGGAAAAAACCATGGCCGAAATCCTGAAACGAGCAAAACCCCTGGCGGTGAATCCGCTCAAGGCCAGCCAGCCGGTCGGCGCGGCGCTGGCTTTCCTCGGCCTGAAGAATGCCCTCCCCATGCTGCACGGTTCGCAGGGCTGCACGGCCTTTGGCAAGGTCTTCCTGGTGCGCCATTTCCGCGAACCGATTGCACTGCAAACGACGGCGATGGATCAGATCTCGACGGTGATGAATGCCGACGAAAACGTGATCGAAGGCCTGAAGACAATCTGCGAGCAGAGCGGGCCGGAGATCATCGGCCTGCCAACGACCAGTCTTTCAGAATCACAGGGTTCCGACATCAAGCGCCTGGTGCGCGAGTTTCGCACCAGGTACCCGCAGTACGCTCACATCGCCGTGGTTCCGGTGAATACGCCGGACTTTACCGGTTGCCTGGAGTCGGGTTTCGCGCTGGCGCTGGAAGCCATCATCGAGGTGCTGGTGCCGGAAACGCGCCATGCCGGCCGGCGCAGGAAGCAGGTGAATGTGCTGGCATCCTCGATGCTGACGCCGGGCGATATCGAGTCGATCAAGGACTGGATCGAGGCCTTTGGCCTGCGTCCTGTGGTGCTGCCGGACATCGGCGATTCGCTCGATGGACATCTGGTCGACAGCGAGTTTACGCCGCTGACGCTGGGTGGCACGCCGCGCGCCGAAATTGAAACAATGGGCGAATCGGTGGCTACGCTGGTCATCGGCCGCTCCCTGTCGCGTGCGGCCGATCTGCTCAAGTCGCGCACCGGCGTTCCGGATTTTCGCTTCGATCACCTGATGGGTCTCGATGTCGGCGATGCCTTCACCCAGACCCTGGCCGAGCTTTCCGGTCAGCCGGTGCCGGACAAGCTGGAGCGTCAGCGCGCGCAGTTGCAGGACGCGATGGTCGATACGCATTTCATGCTCGGCTTTGCGCGGATTGCCCTGGCGCTCGATCCCGATTTGCTGCTGGGTTTTGCCGCGTTCTTCGCCGGACTCGGCGCCGAAATCGTTGCCGCCGTGGCGCCTGCGCGTTCCGAAGTGCTGGCCGAGATCATTTGCGAGGCGGTACAGATCGGTGATCTCGAAGACCTTGAGCGTGCGGCAGGGGCGGCAAGCGCCCGCTTGCTGGTCACCAACTCCCATGGCGTACAGGCCGCCGAGCGTCTCGGCATTCCGCTGCTGCGGGCCGGTTTTCCGCAATACGACTGGGTCGGCGGCTATGCGCGCGGCTGGGTGGGCTACCGCAGCGCGCGGCAGGCCTTGTTCGATATCGCCAACCTTTTTCTGGGGCAGCACCATGACATCCCTGCCTATCGATCCGTGTACCGTGACGAACAAAAGCGG
>JANNNT010000343.1:0-9700 GCA_031398685.1 Rhodocyclaceae bacterium
AACGCCTTCGGGCTGATGATGAGCCTGAACATGCTCATTGAAACACCTGGCGGGTTTGATTTTTCAGGTCGTGACTGTACGTCCAGGATTAAAGAAGCGGGTTTCTCTGCGACACGGGTGGAACACCTATTGGGGCCCGACTCGATGGTCGTGGCAATCAAATAAACCGATGCGAAGAAGAGGGGTCCGATCCCTCTTGTTCGCCTGCTCGCGTACCGCGGAGCACACACATGTACACGACGACGCTTTATGCCGGGTGGGCAGATATGGACTTCAACTCCCACATGAAGAACACGGCCTACCTCGACAAGGCTGCCGACGTACGACAGATGTTCCTGATCGAAAATGGCTTTCCAGTCGAAGAGTTCCTGCGCCTCAGAATCGGACCGGTGGTGATGAAGGACGAGGTCGAGTATTTCAAGGAGGTTCAGTTACAGCAAGAAATCACGGTGACTTACGCACTTGCGGGTCACGCCTTGGACGGCAGCCGCTTCCTGCTTCGGCACGAGATCTTCCGGCCGGATGGAGAACTTAGTGCGCGAGTCACCAGCGCTGGAGGATGGCTGAACTTGGCTGAGCGCAAGCTCATCGTGCCACCGCCAGCCCTTCTGGCTGCGATGAACTCGCTCGAGAAAACGAGCGACTTCATCGCTCTGCCGTCAAGCATCAAGACGCGAGTCTAGCTATGCCATTGGGCGGACTCACCTCGGTTCTCACTGAAAGGCAAACGATGACGCCACCCTCCACAAGTCGCCCGGGTTCCGTACACCGCCACGTACTACGTCTACCGGGGCACAAAAGATACCTACCCTGCTCAATGAACCCGTTCATCAAGCTGATGATTTATATAGCAACAACAGGAGCTTTACCCTAATCGTGTCGCGCTGTCACAACGTCACAACAAGAGAAGGAGCACAAAATGAAAAATCCGCTGGGTGTACTGGCGCTGCTTATTGCAGTCGGATTACCGGTTTCGGCCAATGCTTCGCTGCAGCAACTCACCGGCCTGTTCGTTTTTGGGGATAGCCTGTCGGACAGCGGCAATAGCGGGTTGGTCAGCCAGGCGGCGACCGGCGGCGCCGTAACCTTTCCTCCTTCGCCGTATTACAACGGGCAGTATTCCAACGGGCCGGTCGCTGTCGAGTACCTTTGGAACAAGTACAACCCGGGGAATACCAGCTTCAAACCGTCCATGGCCGGTGGCACCAACTACGCAATCGGCGGCGCCACGACCGGGCTGGAAAGTTTCAACGCGGTCAATCCCTCCGTCCCGGCCGGCCTTCAGCCCGCTTATGCGCAAAAGAGCAACGCCTGGCAGCTTGCTACGTTCGCGGCCCAACAGCCGGCCTTTGACCCGGCCACTTCGCTGTTCGTCGTGTGGCTGTTCCCGAACGATATCTTTTACGCGAACACGACCGGGACGCTTCCCGGCACCGTACCCGGTTCCCCTGGCGGCGGCAACGTCATTGCCAACGGCATCGCGAACATCCTGGCCACCATCGGAACGCTTGCAGCAGCAGGCGCACAGCATTTCCTTGTGCCGAATATGCCGGACCTCGGAGCCACTCCCGCCTTCCTGGGAAACGCGGGGCTGACGGGGCTGAGCCATCTTTTCAACAGCAGTCTCGCCCTGGCCCTAAGCGCGCTTGACACCGCACTCTCGGCCGCCGAGATCGTTCAGTTCGATACCGAAGGCGCGCTCAACTCAATTCTGGCGAACAAGGAATCCTACGGATTAACGGTTACCGACAAGGCATGCGTCGATTTTCTCGAAACGGGCGAGTGCAACCCGGGCAACTGGGATAGCTGGCTGTTCTGGGACGGCATTCATCCAACGACGAAAACCCACCAGATCCTCGCGGCGCAGTTTCAGGCCGCCGTGCCGGAACCGGCGACCCTTGTCCTCCTGGCGATCGGTCTGCTCGGTATCTGGAGCTCGCGCAGGCGCGCATCGATCTGCTCGACGGCACTCTTGAAACAGTAGGGGGTCAAATCGTCATTGCTTCCTGGCAAACGCAGCCGTTCAGTCTAACCACGGAGACTCGACAATGACCAACGCAGCCCCTGCCCCTGCCCCAGTTACATCGGCGCTGGGTGCCATTGGCAATACGCCAGTCGTACAACTGCAACGCATCGCGCCGCCCGATCACGCCGCCGTATTCGTGAAACTGGAGTACTTCAACCCGACCGGGTCGTACAAGGATCGAATGGCCCTGGCCATGATCGAACAAGCCGAGTTGCGCGGCACCTTGAAACCGGGGATGACCGTCGTCGAGTATACCGGCGGGAGTACGGGATCGTCCCTGGCGTTTGTCTGCGCCGTAAAAGGCTACCGCTTCCACGTCGTCTCGTCTGACGCCTTTGCACCGGAGAAGCTCAAAACAATGCGGGCACTGGGCGCTCAACTCGACGTCATTCACAGCCCCAGCGGGAAAATCACAGCCGAACTGATCCCCAAGCTCATGGCGCGGGCCAAGGAACTTGGGGCCGATGACGATTGCTACATGACCGATCAGTTCAACAACCGCGACTCGCTGATCGGGTACGAGCAGATCGGGAAGGAACTCCTCCATCAGTTTCCTCGCGGCATCGCGGCGTTCTGCGGCGGCGTTGGTGTCGGCGGCATGCTGATGGGCGTTGCTCGCGTACTGAAATCGGCCGATCCGGCCACCCGCATTGTGGCCCTCGAACCGGCGTCGTCGCCGATGATCTCGGCGGGTCGATCGGGCGAGCACCATGTCGAGGGGCTCGGGGTCGGTTTCGTTCCCCCTTTACTCGACCGCGCCCTATACGACGAGGCAGTTGGAGTGCCCGAATCAGCGGCGCGCGAGATGTGCCGAAGACTTGCTCAAGAGGAAGGTCTGCTGGTAGGCACGTCGTCGGGATTGAATGTCGCCGCGGCGGTGAGCCTCGCAAGCAGACTCCGCCCAGGCCAGACGGTGGTCACCGTGGCCTGCGACACCGGGTTGAAGTACATGGCAGGCGACCTCTTTGACGCCTAGAACGAAGCATAAAGACAGGGGTCAAATTCCCTTATTCCAGACTGCAAGGAGGACTCTATGCCAACGATTGCGATCACCGACTCCCTGTCTTTGTGGGGCAACGTCATCGGCTTCCTGGCCGTTGCCATCAAAACCATCTATGACCTCTACTTTAATCCGCGCCGATTCGAAAAAGAGCAAGCGACACATGGATTGCTCAAGGCCGCAGAGCAAAAACGTTCCCGCAGCGACGCGTCTACAGCCTGGACGTTCATGGTTGTAGGTATTGGCTATGCGTTTTAGATAGCCGCACTTCTCAAACTAACGTGAGGCAACTATGAGCCAACCCACTCAACCCGAGCTACTGATCACGCAGCTCACAGAACTCGGATCGCGCGTGAAAAAATTGGAAGATGAAGTATTCAAGGGTGGCCCACCTGGATTCGGCCAGCGCTTGAAGCTGCTAGGGGATGAACTTGACGCGCTCAAACGCAGTTCATCGGACCAGATCGTCAACCTGGATCAGAAACTCGATCAAGTCATTCGGATCGTCGCCGAGCTGAAGAAAATCGTAGAACAGGGCGGCAGGACAACCACCGCCGGCTCGTTCTGAGTCACTGCAACAAATTACACCACTCATGGAAAGCAGCGAGTCGCGTACTGAGGTCCATCCATGAAATCGTTCGAGAACGCCGCGGTCGCGCAAGCCTTTGAGGCGTCGGACCCCGTGCCGGCAGACTCCCTGGCGTTGTGAATCTCTGCGGCGCTAACCTACCATCGCAGAAAAAACAGAACAAAAAAACAGAAGTACGTCCCCGGTTAATGACCAGGCTCAGGCCTCGCAAGTCAGTCTCGTTAACGCAAAAGATCATTCATTTGAATGATGCGCTCAATATATGTCATGCGATAGTCTGCATCCTAGGTGACTAATTGTTCGAGGCCAGAATCCTTCCGGGCGTGATCACCCTCACGGGACGCGCCATCGTGATTCAGTGCGAGGCAGCGATCTCATACGATTCGCCTGGCGGTGTCGCTGATTTCAGACGTTGGGCATCACTGCAGGAGCCATGGTGAACGCAGACGAACAAGCCATTCGAATACTTGTAGCCAAGTGGCACAGCGCCACTGCCGCCGGCGATATCGAGTCGGTTCTCCGACTCATGGCCGAAGACGTCGTGTTTCTCGTCGCTGGGCAACCGCCAATGAAAGGCCGCAGCGCATTCGAAAAAGGGTTGCGCGACTTGCTGGCCTCGCACCGAATCACGTCCACTAGCGAAGTCCAGGAAATCGAAGTCTCGGGCAACCTGGCTTATTGCTGGAGCCTCCTGAATGTCGAGGTCACGCCGATCGCCGGCGGGAGCACCGTAACCCGCTCCGGGAGTGCCGTATCCATACTGCGCAAGCGACTCGATGGCTCGTGGATCGTGGTTCGCGACGCAAATCTTCTGGCGCTTGCGAAGTGACAAACACGCGACTAACACCAGGGCAAAAAAAAGCGGGCGCACCGCCGTTCTTCAAAAGCCGGCCGCCGCCTGCTCTACGACATACGAACCAGAAACTTGAATCTCTCCCCGGTAATTTGTGTTGTTTGTGTCTCCGGATTTCGGTAGGGCGTCATTGGTTCCACCACCCTGAAGGGGTATAAAAATGGAAACCTCAAAAATCAAAGTGTTACTGCTGATGCGGGGCAACGTCGGCAAGGAGGTCGCAGAGATGAAGAAGGCTTTGCGCAAGGCTTTGGGGGATGGCGCAGCCGCTTTTCCCGATCTCGCCGCCGGCAATGAATTCAACGCCGACACCGAAACAGCCCTGCGCGCCTGGCAGTCCAGCGTGGGTCTGGTGGCCGATGGCATTGCGGGACCGCGTACCTTGTCCGCCCTGGGCGTTTCACCGCCGGCTGAACTGGCCGTCAGCGCAGACGTCGCCGTGGTGAGCAAATTGTTCCCCTTCACCCGAACCTCCAACATCGCCAAAAATCTGCCGTATGTCACCGCTGCACTGGCGGCCTTCGGCCTGACCGACGCCAACCTGGTCAGCGTCGCGCTGGGCACGATACGCGCCGAGACCGAGGGTTTCGTGCCGATCGCCGAATTGCCGTCCCACTTCAACACCCTGCCCGGCCAGGCCGCTTTCAGCGCTTACGATGGCCGGCTGGGCAACAAGAATCCGGGCGACGGCGCACGTTATCGCGGGCGCGGCTTCGTGCAATTGACCGGGCGCGAAAACTACGAAAAATTCGGCAAGGTGCTCGACATTTCCCTGGCCGACAACCCGGACAGCGGGTGCGCGCCGGAAGTCGCGGCCTGCCTGCTGGCCGCCTTTCTTGATGCCAACAAGGCCAGGTTATCCGCGGCGCTGGCCAAGGATGACCTGAAAGCCGCGCGCAAGGTGATCAATGGCGGCAGTCACGGTCTGGATCGGTTCTCCGAAACGTACCGCATGGCGCAAAAAGCGTGGGCGGCCGCGAAACCACCCGTCGGGGCGAAGGCCAAAGCCGCCGCCCCCCCCGCGACGGCCGCAGCGTCGGTCGCCGCACGTCGCGCCACGCTCAACGTCACGCCGGACGCCGCTGATCTGCGCGATCGGCCGTATACGCCGCCGCTGCATTCGCTGCCGCAGATCTGCCCTCAGGATGACGAGATCAAGCGTTTCATGGGCGCCTATACCCAGGCCGGGCTTATTCTGGATCAGGGCCAGGAAGGGGCATGCACCGGTTTCGGCCTGGCCTGCGTCGTCAACTACCTGCGTTGGCGATCGGGCGGAATGTCTGAAAAGCTTGAGTCAGTCAGCCCGCGCATGTTGTACAAATTCGCCCGCCGTTACGATGAATACGAAGGCGAAAACTACGACGGCTCAAGCTGCCGCGGCGCGCTCAAGGGCTGGTACCACAATGGCGTTTGCCTCGAATCCAGCTGGCCATACGGGACCGGTGACGATGCGCTGCCCGTCGCCGGATGGGACGTGGATTCCATCGAGCGAACGCTGGGGGTGTATTACCGCATCGACCCCAAAGCCATCACCGACCTTCAGGCGGCGATCGTCGAAGTTGGCGCGATCTTCGTTTCGTCCTATACCCATAAGGGCTGGGAAAAGGTCAAAACCAGCGCCAAGGCACCGACCTCCCACGCCACCCTCCCGGTAATCGACTACGACGGCAAACCTTCACGGAGCGGCGGCCACGCTTTCGCGCTGGTGGGCTTTAACCGCACCGGCTTCATTATCCAGAACTCCTGGGGTGTCAATTGGGGCGCCGGCGGTTTCGCCGTGATCAGCTATGCCGACTGGATGGCGCATGCCATGGATGTCTGGGTCGCCGCGATGGGTGTGCCCGGGGTTGTCTCGGGGCGCCTCGCCACAGGCGGCAAGGAGGCAAAACAGGATGCGGCATCCGCCGCCGCCCAGGGCAACTGGTGGGACGAGGAAACGGCTACCCGGCACAGTATCGTGCTGGGCAACAATGGCCGTGTCGATCGCTTCGACAAGCTGGACGAGGTTACGCGCACCTTGCAAAATCAGGCGTGCGTGTTGCCGGACGCCTGGTTCCGGCAAAATAGCCACGACAAGAAACGTCTGGTGATCTATGCCCACGGCGGCCTCAACAGCAAAGACGACGCGATCAAGCGCGCCCAGGCGATGGGGCGGTATTTCCTCGGCAACGGCTGTTACCCGCTGTTTCTGGTGTGGAAGAGCGGCCTGCTCGAATCGCTGGGCAACATCCTGTCGGACAAGGTCGACACCGGCACGGCGAACATGGCCGGGGCCGGCGGCGGCTTCACCGACAAGATCACCGACCCCATCGTCGAAAAAACCATCGGCCGCCCCTTCGCCCGCCCGCTGTGGAGCGAAATGAAGGAAAACGCCGAACTCGCCGCAGAAAACAGACGCGGCGGCGACCTGCTGACCGATGCCTTACGCTCGCTGGCCGGTAGCTGGGGCGACAAATTCGAACTGCACCTCATGGGCCATTCCGCCGGCTCCATCATGCTCGGCCGATTGCTCGACAACCTGGCGCAGAAAGACCTGGCGACCAGCGTCAAGTCCGTCCACCTGTACGCCCCGGCCTGTACGGTCGCCTTTGCCAACCGGCACTATGCGCCACAAGCCGAGATCATGAACCGGCTTTACCTGGACATCCTGGGCGACCAATGCGAGCAGGACGACAACGTCGCGTTCATCTACCAGAAGTCCCTGCTCTACTTCGTCTCCAACGCGCTGGAGGCCGATGCGCGCATGCCCATCCTCGGCCTGGAAAATGTCTTCAATCCCCAGTTTTCCGAATGGGATGGCTCGTCAAGCGCCGCCGAAACCCTCACCAACTGGCGCAATGCCGTGGAAATCAGCAAGCTCAAGGATCGGCTGACCGTGCACCACGAGGAGAAATTCCTCACCCGACTCGGGAATGGCGCCGATTTGCCGAAGAAAACCATAAGCGCTTCTCACGGCGGCTTCGACAACAGTATCGACGTCATCAGCAAAACGCTGGAACGGATTACCGGTGCGGCGCTCGTGCTTCCGGTTGACGATCTGGTGGGGTTCTAGTTTGGCGTGCGGTCAATCAACGGGGCCGGGCTCACGTCAATTCGATAGTTATGGAGAAAAATCTGGTCCACAGAGCAGTTGCTGCGTGAAATGTGAGCCTGGCCCCTTTAGTCCACCAATCAGATCATCCGGTCCGAAGTCACGACATGAACACCTGTCTTTGGGTGGATGGCCGCTTCGAGGAGCGCGCTGGCGATCCGCGAGGCCGGATTGAGGCGCCAGCGCTTGGGCAGCATCGGCCCCGTCAATGTCAGGCCCATCACCATCATCCTCTCGCCCAGGCGGAACTCGTCCCGATGCCCGCCGATGACGCCGGGCCGCACGAAGGTCAGTGACTCGAAACCCTCGCCAGCCAACGCTTGCTCCAACTCACCTTTGACCCGGTTGTAGAAGAAGCGTGAGCTGGCATCCGCACCCATCGCCGAATTCAGCACATAGGTCGGTGTGCCATGTGCATGTGCCAATTCGGCAGCTGCCAACGGGTAATCGCGATCCACGCGGCGGAATGCTACCTCGGAGCCTGCGGCGCGCATGGTGGTGCCCAGTGCGCAAATCACTGCATCCACCTGCCACCAATCGGCATCCTGTGGCAGACGATCAAAATCCACCTGCGGATTGCTAAGTTTCGGGTGCGCCGACAATTCTCGTCGCGTGGGCGCGACCACTGCCCCGACGCGTGGGTCAGCCAGCGCCTGCGCCAAGACGTTGCGCCCAACCAGACCAGTAGCGCCGACCAGCAACAATTTCATCGTTCGCTCAGGGCGCAACGTGCGTGTGGTAGATCTTGCTGATCACGGTCCACTTTCCATCGACTTTCAGCAAATGGAAAAAGTCAGTAAAACAGAAACCGGAAACGTCGTTGGTGTCGACGCGAGCGCTGGCGGCGGTGCCAACGATGTCAATTCTGACGATTGCAGCTTGCGCTTCGGGCGAAGGACGGAAAGAGCTGTCGATACCGTCGAACAGATTCTGGATCGCGCCACCCGACAGTTTGCCATCTGCGCCAAGGCCAAAGATGGTCGCCTGGTCGTTGAATGCGGGCTTCATGATGCTGCTCTTGGCCTGCTTGCAGCCATCGTTGTACTTGTTCAACACCGCAACGATTGCGTTGTATTCTTGGACGTAGGTAGGTTTGCTCATGGTTTCTCTCCTGGTTGAGATTAGGGAATCATTGGGTTCCAGACACAGCATCGGAACCCAGGTTAAGCGCCGCTCATTTCTGGGGCGCGTTTTTCTGCAGAAGCCAAGGGGCCTAGCCGTTGAAGTCTTCTTTGACGGTCATTGAGCCACCAGCCAGCCTGGATATTCCAGTCAGCGTAAGGATTCTGTGGATCGGCTGCATCCAGCGTCTGCTGCGCGTGCAGCGGAAAATGCGGGTCCCGCAGCGCGCCATGCCCCAGGGCAACGATGTCAGCCTGGCCCGAGGCCACGACTGTATCCGCCTGATGCGCATCGACGATCAGGCCAACGGCCATAGTGCCAATACCCGTCTCGCGACGAATTTGGGCCGCGAACGGCACCTGGAAGCCGTAGCCGCTCGGGTAGTCGAAAACACCGAAGCCACCGGAAGAACAGTCGACGACATCGACGCCAACTTTCTTGAGCTCTTTGGCGAACGCCACACTATCGCCGATGGTCCAGCCATCACGACTCCCGTCCACCGCCGAGATGCGGACGAACAGCGGCTTGTCCTGCGGCCAGATCTCGCGCAGCTCGCGGACGATCTCCAGCGGCAGACGGATTCGGTTCTCGAAGCTGCCGCCATACTCGTCGGTCCGGTCGTTGGTCAGGGGTGACATGAACGCATTCAGCAAGAAGCCGTGTGCGCAGTGCAGTTCCAACACCTCGAAGCCAGCACGCAGCGCACGGCGCGCAGCGGCGGCAAAGTCGGCTCGGACCTTGGCAATGCCTTGGGCATCGAGCGCAGTCGGCACCAGCCAGCCCTCGGCCGCCGGTCGCGCGCTGGGGGACACCACCTGCCATGGATGCTCGCCGCGGGCTGCATCACGCCCGGTCAGCGGGCCATTGCCCTGGAAAGCGCGCTGAATGCTGGCTTTGGGGCCGGCATGGCCGATCTGAATGCCGGGGACGGCACCGTATTCCTTGGCGAAGGCCGCGATGCGGGCCAGGCCCTCGACATGGGCGTCGTCCCAGATGCCCACATCGCCATGGCTGATCCG
>JANNNT010000367.1:0-2545 GCA_031398685.1 Rhodocyclaceae bacterium
GTCGCGCGCCGTCTGCGGATGACGCAGGATGGCCGCCGAATTGGCCAGCGAAACCGGGCACGACCAGCCTTCGCTCATTCTGGCAAAACACGCCAGCTGGTTGTCGATGCCGCGCCCGCCATCGGCTTCGGCAAAGTGCGTCATCAGCGTTACCGGGCCTATTGCCGACGAAACCGACAATTCGTGTTTCAGCGCCGGTATCTGATCCAGCGTAAAACCGAGGCGGTTCATGCCCGTGTTGAGCTTGAGATAGATCGGCAAGCGCTTTGGCAAAGCGGCCGCCCGGATCATTTGCAGCTGTTCGATGCGGTGAATGCTCGAAGTCAATTCATATTCGGCGCAGACAGCAATATCTTCGGGCTCAAAGAAGCCCTCAAGCAAAAAAATGGGTTGGCACAAACCGGCATCACGCAAGGCAACAGCACCATCCATCTCCACCAGGGCAAAGCCATCTGCGATATCGGCGAGTGCCGTGGCGCTGCGTATCAAGCCGTGTCCATAGGCATCGGCTTTGACAACGGCCCATGCCTTGGCGGGTTTGTCCTGGCCGGCAACGCATTTCTTGGCTACCCAGTAGTTGTGGCGCAGCGCGGCCAGGTTGATGCGGGCTTGTAGTGGGCGTGGCATGGTAAGACTGTCTCCTGGGTTGTTTGGATGTCGGATGGAATGTATTGACCGCAGAACGCTGCTACACAAGATGGGCAAAGTCACGCGCTTGTGAAAGAGCGCCCAGCGTCTGGCAAATCTCAAATAAAGCGAAAAACTATACTCGCATTATCAGCGATCAGCCTCGGACTACGACCTTCTGGACATAAGGGGAGGTAGACAGCGCCAGCAGGGCGGCATAGTTGGGGTAGAAAGCAATTTCCTGACCCAGCAGCACCTTCTGGTGCGCCTCTTCCACATCAAGGATGAGATGGTCGCTACTGCCGCCAACGACGATGATTCCCTCGTCAAGCGGTTTGAGTCCATCAATGGAGGCATCCTGACGACCCAGATTGCAGATGGCGCGCAGTCGAACGCCGCGATCCTTGAATTCACCGATCTCACCAAAGGCATTCTGCCCTCGATCGCCAATCGGTACCAAGGGCTTGCGCTCAATCTCCACCACCTCGGCCACAAGTTTGAAGGTGTCCTGGCGTGTTCCCGGCCAGGGGGTTCGATCCAGCACATTGCGTCCCAGCGCAATCGATTCACCTAGCCGGAAGTGATTGATCTCCTTCGGCATCTGTCCGGAAGCCAGGAGCGGGAGGCTGGAACTGTTGCCGGCGGAAAGGGTGGCGAGCTCGAGTCCCGTTGCCTTGCGACAGGCATCGCGGATATCTATCAGCGCGTGCATGTTCTCGACGCTGGGAATCACCCCGCCGTAGGCGGACAGATTGCAGCCCAGGCCAATGACCTCGATACCCGGGAGTTTTGAAGCTTCTTTAACCAGGTCGATAGCACCATCGGGCCACACACCTTCGCGCAGGTCGCCAATATCCACCATTACGATCACCTGATGCCGCTTGTTCAGGAACTGAGCCGCCTTGGACAGAAGCTGGATGGTCTGCAAGCTGGAATTGAGCGTCACATCGGCGCAGCGCACCACGTCGGCGGCCCTGCTCGGGGCCGGAATGCGCAGCAGCATGAGCGGCAACGGGATGCCGGTATTCGACAAGGACATCAGGTTCATGATCCGCGAATCGGCAATCATGTCCGCACCGCCGCGCTCAAAGGCGAGCGCCATCGCGGGATGAGCGCAGGTCACCTTGGTCACACAGGCCACCTTGGCGCCGTGGTCATGACAGATTTTGATCACGGACTGGGCGTTGGCTGTAATCCGTTCGGGATAGATTTCGAGACGAGGGTTACTGGAGTACATCGATGAAACTCCCTGTTCAAGGTTATAAATCAGCCGGGGTCAAGCGCCTCGCCCGACCCGAATCAAGCGCGGTCACTTTCCGTGCCTGCCCAGCGTGCGAAGGTGTGTTTCACCTCATCCGGATAAGCCTGGGCGAGTGTTCCCAGCGCGGAAAAGAGGTAGTTCCGGTCGATGAGAATTTTGCAGTCCCTGGAAGGCAACAGGTACTTTCCGACGCCGGTACAGATGGCTCGCAGGCAATCGGCTCCGCCTTCGATACGGGTCAGCGCACCGCCGGTCGCCACCACCCAACGCACCCCTGACAGATCCTTGCCCTTCACGATCTGCTTCTTGCCCGTGGGGGTGAACAGATCGGTGATAACCCCCGCATGTCGCTTGACCCCCACATCGACCGCACGCGAACAGAGCCAGCGTGTAAGTTCCTTTTCCCGTTCCGTCCGGGGCATGGCCTGCAGATCCGTCATACGGGCTGCCCAGGTGTCATCGCCGGACATGTCCATGATGTTGCGGGCATTGACGTAGACCCCGAGGTCGCCCTCAACCGTGCGCTTGGCGTGGGGTTCCGGCTCGACCAGTTTGGCGGCGAATTCGGCGCTCCCCTCGGTGACCGAGTGCACATCCGTGGTCGCTCCGCCGACGTCAAAGATCAGGCAGTCACCCATCACTTCGGCGAAAAGCTCG
>JANNNT010000375.1:0-2112 GCA_031398685.1 Rhodocyclaceae bacterium
GCGCTTTCGTAGAATTGACGAATCAACACGGCTTCCGCCGGGTTCAGGCCATCCACCATCGCAACTGAAAGCATGGCGGTGGTCAGTTGCATCACTTGTGCCGGCGTTAGATCCTGATCCTGTACTGCATTCATCATGACGTTCTCCTGGAAATATCGGTTCTAGCGGGATAAGGCGAGCCGTTTGGCTTGTGCCAACTGGGTTTGGATATCGCTGATATCCATTTCACTGAAGCGTTTTGGCAGCATCGAACGGCGAGAGGTTTCGGATACCGCCAACAGTTCCATGAAACGGATCATGTCGTGCTCTTGTGGCGGCATGAAATCATCCGCCGCTTGTTTCAGAACGGCAGCATCGAGCGGCTGCGCCGCTTGGCGGGCAAAACCCACGGCCAGCAGGGCCAGTGCTTCAAGATCGGCGTTCGAATACCCGACAAGCGGCTCGCACAACGCCAGCAATTCGTCCGGGGTCGCGGTCGAGGCCTCGCCATAACGCGCCAATACCGCCTGCAGTACTTGTACTCGATCTGCCGCCGTGTCGCAGTAGAAGAACGGTATCTTGCGGTCGAGTCGCCCCGGACGCTTGATATCGCTATCCAGTTTGTCCGGGCGATTGGTCATCATCACGAACAGTACCTGGCCCCGGTTATCCGTGTCGGCCATGAACTCCTTCAGACGGGCAATGATCCGGGAACTGGTGCCGCCATCGCTGTCCTCTCCACCGCCCGACCCGAAACTGCGATCGCCTTCGTCGATGATTACGGCAATGGGTCCCATCGCCTTGACGGTGGCCAGAACGCGCTCCAGGTTGGCTTCGGTGGAGCCAACCCACTTCGATCGGAAGTTCTTCAGGGCCACGGCGGACAAGCCGGCTTCTTTCAGGAAGGCCTTGACAACGAAGGTTTTACCGGACCCCATCGGCCCAACCGCCAGCAAGCCCATCGGCGCCAGAGTGGTATCCCCGTCCTTAAGCGTCTTGGCAATCGCCATCAATTCGGCCTTGATATGCTGATGCCCGCCGACGGCGTCCAGACCATGTGACGGCTCAATGAATTCGATCAGTCCGGCACATTCCTTCTCGATCATTTCCCGCTTGCGGGCATGAATGACCCTGAGCACATCCTGATTGGGTTTCTCGTCAGACAGTGACTTTCCCGGCTTGATCAGTTTGGCAATTTCGTTGGGCGCCATGCCTGCCGTGATGGTCGCCAGCGTGGACGCTCGCTGCTCCGCGTCGGCAGTACCCTTGAGTAACGGCAGGATCAGTTCCAGCCGCTCCCCCTCGCTCAAACCATGGCCCTGTGAACTGGCCATGATGCTGGCCAGTTGTACCGTACGCAAGCCACCGGTACGCTCAGAGAACAGGGCTATCTGTTGCGCCGACAACTTCGGTGCGAGAAAGGCGATGATCTGCTTGCGCATCACCAGATCAGGCATCGGAATCTCGATGGCGGCGACTTTGGGATTCGACAACAAGGTTGGGTTGATGGCGTTCAGTGATTCGGTAATCAGCACCGAGATGTTGTCGCCCGTGGTCAACGCCTTGTCCAGCGACCATCGGTGAAACGCCAGGTAGATCTGACGATCCTGATAGGTCATGAAACTCAGATCGCCTGCGGGCAGCAAGGCATCGGCGTAGGGCACGATGACGGCGGTGGATTGGCCACCCAGCATCTGGCGCTCCAGGCGATGCAGTTCCGGGAGCAACCCGGCCCCATCAGTATCAACAGGGCCATCGTTAGTGGCAACAGGAATGCCGCCCTCCTGGCTGCGCAACACACGAACCCCGCGCTCCAGGCTGACTTCGCAGATCTGCTTTTTGGTGTCGCGGAACAATTCGTCAACCAGGAACGACTGCAGGCTATGCAGCGTCTCGCCGACCAGGAAGCTGTCGAAAACATTTCGATACAGGACGAAGGTCGATGCTTCGCCGGCCAGGTATTTTTGCCGCAAGGTCTCCGCCCATTTGGGCAATGGGCTTCGCTCGGGCTTTGGGGTGGTCACCATCGTTACCGGACTCAGAGGTTTTTGACCGGAGCAGCCTGGGCCGCGGCACGCGCCTGTTTCATGGCCTCAAGCTGCGCCTTGGCCGTGACAGTGCCGCTGCTCTGCC
>JANNNT010000377.1:0-10623 GCA_031398685.1 Rhodocyclaceae bacterium
TGAAGAAGATAGGGTGTCCATCGCCGTCAATGCCGACAGTATTGCTACTTGGGCGCTACCTGCCTTCAATGCCCTAGTTCAACGTGGACTGAACCTTGAAATCATTGCCGATGACCAGGATTTTACACAGGAGTGGCTACGTGACGGCCAGGTCCTTGGCTGCGTAACAACCTTTCAACAAGCGCTGCGCGGCTGCCACGTCGTCCCTCTCGGTACCATGGCCTACATCGCTGTGGCCAGCCCCGCAGCGATTGATCTAAATTGCCCGAACGGCTTATCCCCTTACAGTTTTCGCAACGTGCCTTTCATCGCCTTCGGCCGGAAAGATAATCTGCAAACTGAGTTCATTGCTCGAGCTTTCCGTCTAAAGCAAATCAAATTGAAACAGTGTTTTGTTCCTAGTTCCGAGGGTCAGGTTCGTGCAGCGCTTTTGGGATGGGGAGCCAGCGTGGTGCCAGAGCTTCTGGTGCTTCCGCAGCTTGCGACCGGCGAACTGGTAGACCTCGCACCGGCAATGAAACTACATATCGATCTTTACTGGCACTGCTGGAATCTTAATTCCGCTTTGATCAACGCACTATCTGAGGCGGTCATCTCGGCAGCAAAAAGTGCCTTAACCTAGAACAGCAAGCAGTGAGTCACTGCAGCAGCGAAGGGGCAGACCTGGCCGGTCGTCCCCATTGGCATTCTCAGCCTGCAACCTTCATTTAACAAAGGTCCCGGACGGTTTGGCGCCATAGGGTGCCGATTTCGGATAACCGGCAAGGTCGAGCAGGTTATTCCAGGCGCTGGCTTCGAGGCCTTTGAAGCTTTGCTGGCCGACGATAAGGCTTGGGACGGACGCTTCGCTGCCCAGTTTTTTTGTAAGTTCGGCTATTTCCTCATCGGACTTCAGCATCTTTTCCGAGAATGGAACGCCACGGCTATTGAGCACGTCGCGTGCCTGCTTGCACGCGTCGGTGCAGCTGGCTGCCGTATAGAGCGTAACCGGGAATTTTTCAGCGGCCTGCCGCGTGGCGTAGGGGAGCTGCTGTTCATCACCGCGCACCTGGCCCGTTTTGGTGACGACTTGTGTTGCGCCAGGCGGCGGAGGTTGGTCTGAGAAAACGGTCAGCCCCGTCGCTTTGTCGACCCAGCGATAGGTGGTGGTTTGTGCGCCAGCGACTGAAGCCGTCAGCATGGCGCTGCATAAAAAAATGAGGCGTAGCGAGAGCATGGTTTGATCCTCCGTTTTACGCCGAAATCATACCACTCATGCCACTATGCCGGAGCAATGCATCAACCTGCGGTTCGCGGCCACGGAAGGCGCGGAAGTTATCGAGCGCCGGGCGGGTGCCTCCGGCCGAGATGATTTCGTCGAGGAAGCGTTTGCCGGTGACCGGATCGAAAGGGTCGCCCGCCTCCTCGAAAGCGGCATAACAGTCGGCAGACAGAACCTCGGCCCATTTATAGCTGAAATAACCGGCGCCATAGCCGCCGGCAAAGATGTGCGAGAAACTGTTCGGGAAACGGTTCCACTCGGGCGGGACGATGACCGCCACCTCGCGGCGCACTTCAGCGAGCAGGTCGAGCATGCCGTGTTTTTCATCCACGACGAAATCGCTATGCAGGCGCAGGTCGAATAGCGAAAATTCGAGCTGGCGTACGTTCTGCAAGCCGCTCTGAAAGTTCTTGGCGGCCAGCATCTTGTCGAACAATGCACGCGGCAGGGAGGCGCCGGTATCGACGTGCGCGGTCATTTCCTGCAACACGCCCCATTCCCAGCAGTAGTTTTCCATGAATTGAGAAGGCAGTTCGACGGCATCCCACTCGACGCCATGGATGCCCGAAACGCCGAGCTCCTCGACGCGCGTCAACAGGTGATGCAGGCCGTGGCCGGTTTCGTGGAAGAGGGTGGTCACTTCGTCGTGCGTAAAGGTCGCGGGTTTGTTGCCGACCGGTCGCGAGAAGTTGCAGTTGAGGTAGGCGACCGGCTTCTGGATGCCTTCGCTCGCCTCGTTCCCCACGCGTCTTCGGGTGATGGCTTCGTCCATCCACGCACCGCTGCGCTTAGTCGGGCGGGCGTAGAGATCAAGGTAGAACTGGCCGATCAGGTCGCCGGTCGTTGTTTCGATGCGGAAGAAGCGCACGTCCTCATGCCATGCCGGGGCGGTGTCCGCCTTGAGGCGCACGCCGAACAGGGTTTCGACAACGTGGAAGAGGCCGGCCAGGACCTTTTCTTCAGTGAAATACTGCTTTACCTCCTGCTCGGAAAAGGCGTAGCGCGCCTGCAGCAGTTTCTCCGAGGCGTAGCCGACATCCCAGGGCTCAAGTGTTTCCAGCCCCAGTTCCTGACGGGCAAACTCGCGGAGTGCGGCGATATCCTTCTCGGCAAACGGCTTGGCCTTGACCGCCAGGTCACGCAAAAAGGCCAGTACCTGCGGCACGGATTCGGCCATCTTGGGTACCAGCGAAACTTCGGCATAATTGTTGTAGCCGAGCAACTGTGCCTCCTCGCGGCGCAACTCGAGAATGCGCCGGATGAGCGGCGTGTTGTCCAGTTCTGCCGGGCCGAATTCGGACGCGCGGGTGGCGGAGGCGCGATACATCACGGCGCGCAGACGGCGACTGTCGGCGTACTGCATTACGGGGAGGTACGAGGGCATGTGCAGGGTGAATTTCCATCCAGCCCGTTCCTCTTTTTCGGCGGCTTCACGGGCCGTCTGTTTGACGTCGTCGGGCAGGCCGGCAAGCTCGGCCTCATCGGTGACGATTTCGGCGAAGGCATTGGTCGCGTCGAGCAGGTTTTCGGAAAATTTGGCCGAAAGACTGGCCAATTCTTCCGATATGGCCTGGAAGCGCGGTTTCTTGTCTTCCGGTAGCTCGGCACCGGAGAGGCGGAAATCGCGGACTTCGTTGTCGATGATCTTGCGTTGCGCCGTGGATAGGCCGGCGTATTCCTCGCTGTCCCGGATCGCCTTGTATTTGGCGAATAGTTTCAGGTTCTGCCCGAGTTCGGCGAAGAAGCGCGACACTTCCGGCAGCATGCCGTTGTAGGCCTCGCGCCATTCAGGAATGTCGTTGACCGAGTGCAGGTGGCCGACGATTCCCCAGGCGCGTGAAAGCTGCTCAATGCTGTCGGATAGCGGCGCGGCAAAGTCCTTCCAACTGGCCGTTACGGTGTCGGTCGTGAGGCGTTCGACCAGCGTGCGATTCTGCGCCAGCAGTTGGCCGATGGCTGGTTGCACATCGGCCGGGGTAATGGCGTCGAAGCGGGGCAGGCCGGAGAAGTCGAGTAGGGCATTGGTTTTCATGGAGTCTCTGTGGTTCAAAAAGCCGTGGGCGGCCGTAGCCGCCCACGAACAGTGTCAAGGCTACTATTCTACAAGGTCGCGGTACGCATGCCACGACGCGTGGCCAAGCAGCGGCATCAAAACCACCAATCCGAACAGCAGCGTCGCGAAGCCAACCAGGGTTAGCGCCACGACCATTGCACCCCACAACAGCATGGTTCCGGGGTTGTTTATTACAGCGCGCATGCTGGTCATCATGGCGGTGACGAAATCGACGTCGCGATCGATCAACATCGGGATGGAAACAGCGCTGACGGAAAAAACGAGCAGCGCCAGACAGCAGCCGACGAAAAACCAGGAAAGGGTCAGGCCGCTATATTCGCTATTCAACAAAACGTTGGGGACAAAGGCCCAGAGATCGGGTGACAGGCCGGGAATAAGCAGCGCAAAAAATACCGCCGAAGTTCGCTCCCAAATGATGGCGGCAAACGCCATCAACATGCCGAACATGGCCATCGACTGGCCATTCCGACTCCAGCAGGCCAGCGAATCAAAGAACGTCGTGTGCTGCCCGTTGGCCTGACGTCTGCTGATCTCATAAAGACCGCCGGCGAGCAGCGGAGCGATCAGGAAGAAGCCGGAAACGGACGCGGTAAAGAGATACGGTGTGCGCCAGGCGAAGAGCAGAATGACATCACCCGCGATGGCGATGAGCAAGCCGTAGGCCAGACTGGCAATCGGGTTGGCTCGCATGTCTTTCCAGCCGGCCTTGAGCCAGGCCAGCGGGCGATCCAGCGCGATGTGACGTACTCCGGGCAGCGCGAAGTGGTGGTCGAGCGGTGTCGGCGAGTCTTTCATGATCCCTCTTCTGCGTCGTTGATCGCATGGATTCGACTCAGAAGAGGGGCGAAGGTTCTCAGTCGACGAGTTTCAGTCCGGTCAACAGTTCGTAGGCTTCAACATACTTGGCCTGGGTGCGAGCAATCACTTCGGCCGGCAGGTTTGGCCCCGGTGCTGTCTTGCCCCAGTCCAGCGTTTCCAGATGGTCGCGCACGTACTGTTTGTCGAAGGACGGTGGGTTGCTTCCGACAGCGTAGCCTTCAATCGGCCAGAAACGCGATGAATCGGGGGTGAGCGCTTCGTCGATCAGGTGCAGCGTGCCAGCCGCGTCGACCCCGAACTCAAATTTGGTGTCGGCGATGATGATGCCGCGCGTCAGCGCGAAATCGGCCGCCGCCGAATAGAGGGCAATGGCCGCCTCACGTGCCTGGGTGGCGATTTCGGCGCCGCTCTTGCCGGTGCCGTAGAGCACGCCTGAAAGGACCGCGCCGCAACTGATCTGTGCCTGTTCAAACGAAATGTTTTCGTCGTGATCCCCCTGTTCCGCTTTGCTGGCCGGTGTAAAGATGGGCTCCGGCAGCTTGGCGGCCTGCTTGAGACCGACGGGCAGCTTGATGCCACACACGGTACCGGTGTCTTGATAATCCTTCCAGCCGGAACCGATGAGATAACCGCGAACCACCGCTTCAATCGGTAGCGGTTTGAGGCGCTTGACGACCAGCCCGCGACCGCGCACCTGGTCTCTTTCTTCGGGCGCAACAACGGTTTCAGGGTCGATCCCGGTGAGCTGGTTGGGCAGGATGTGCGCGAGTTTGTCGAACCAGAAATTGGCCAGCTGGGTGAGTACCTTGCCCTTGCCGGGAATAGGATTCGGCATGACCACGTCGAACGCCGAGAGACGGTCGCTGGTAACGATCAGCAATTTGTCAGCGTCGACGGCGTAAATGTCGCGCACCTTGCCGCGGCCGAGTAGGGGCAGGCTCTTGATGGTTGATTCAAACAGGGCTTGAGTCATGGTTCGGTGTCCAGAAAAAAGTGAAGGGGGACGGGAAATTATAGGCTAGATTGGGTATTTTCTGCTTCCAGCGCCAGAGCCTTGCGCATGCGCTTGATGCCGAACAGGGTGAGGACGGCGATCAGCGGAATCGATACGGCCGTGGCGACTTCAGGGGAGAGAATGGGGAACAGATATTTCGCTCCCTTGGTGAGGTAGTGGACGAGTTGCGAGCCATAGTAGGTAATGGCGGCAATCGATAGACCTTCAACCGTTTCCTGCAATCGTAACTGTACTTTTGCGCGATTGTTCATTTGCGCCAGCAGTTCCTGGTTTTGACGCTCAAGCTCGATATCAACCCGCGTGCGCAGCAACTGGCTGTTGCGCGCGACCCGGTCTGAAAGCCCTGTCTGACGGCTGGCCATCGCTTCACAGGTATTCATCGCCGGCAGGAAACGGCGCTGCATGAATTCGTGCAGGGTCGGGTAGCCCGGGATGCGAATTTCACGCAACTCATCGATGCGTTGTAAAACGAGACTGCTGTACGCGCAGGAAGCACCGAAGCGGAAGGTGGTTCTTGCCACAGAATGTTCGACTTCCGATGCGATCTTCGAGAGATCGGCGAGAACGGCGCGCTCGTCTTCGGGTGAATCGACCTGCTCAATGTGATCCATCAATTCGGCCAGGCGACTTTCGGCGCCGCTTAGCCAGCGTCCGACTTCTGTGGCTACCGGCAGGCCGAGCAGCGCCATCATGCGATAGGTTTCGATCTCGAACAGGCGTTGAACGGCCCGGCCGGGTTGCCGGCCAGCCATGGAGTCGTCGAGCAGAAGAAAACGCGAAAAGCCGTTGTCGAACATGAAGTCGGTAAATACCCAGGCGGCACCATTGGCCACTCGGGAGGCGACCATTTGCCGCCCGGACGTGGGCGACAGGCCAGCCAGCACGGATTCCGGCGTCACGTCTGC
This sequence comes from Rhodocyclaceae bacterium, assembly GCA_031398685.1. Taxonomy (GTDB): domain Bacteria; phylum Pseudomonadota; class Gammaproteobacteria; order Burkholderiales; family Rhodocyclaceae; genus Propionivibrio. Next base: position 6,075 of record JANNNT010000377.1, read on the forward strand.
CGTTGAGCGCAATTCGACATGTGTCGCCACAACCAGCTTGCCCGGAATGGATGCCAGCCAGTCGGGAAAACTGCGTCAAGCGCTGTGGCGTCAGGGTGTAGTGTTTCACCGGCGACCAGCGGGCTAAAGAAGGTATAGCTTGAATATTCGGTGTGCAACTCCCAGCGCATCTGAAAGCTGCCGGCATCAAACATCAGGTGTGTCGTCGAGTTTTCAATGAATTTGCAGGCGCTGGTCTGGCACAGGCGCAGAACGTTTTCGCGTTCATCCTGTGCGGCAAGACCATCGTGCTGAAAGGCAAGATGCGAAACCAGGGCGGGCCTGGTGAGTGGAATTGGCGCGCGGGCGTGGAATTCGTTGTTCAGATAGTCACGCAGCGGGTGTTGCTTAATGTCGGCGAAGTTGAATCTGGCGTGCATGGACGCTCCAGAAAAGTGAAAACCGCGACATCCGGGCTGGAATGTCGCGGTGTACCGGTGTCGGGCCGTGCCGCTCGCTCAGCGGACGATCTGGCTGAGTTCACCGTTCTTATAACGCTCAGCCATCTTTTCCATCGAAATGGCTTTGATCTTGCTCGCCTGGCCGGCGGCGCCAAACGCCTCGAGACGCGCGAGGACAACCTTCTTCGCCGCGTCACGCGCAGGTTTCAGATAGTCGCGCGGGTCGAACTTCGTGGGGTTTTCGATGAAGTAGCGGCGAATGGCCCCCGTCATGGCGAGGCGAATGTCGGTGTCAATGTTGATCTTGCGTACGCCATGCTTGATGCCAATAACGATTTCCTCAACCGGAACGCCGTAGGTTTCCTTCATGTCGCCACCGAATTCGCGAATCTCGGCAAGAAGCTCCTGCGGAACGGACGAAGAGCCGTGCATGACGAGGTGGCAGTACGGGATACGGGCGTGGATTTCCTTGATGCGATCGATGGCCAGAATGTCGCCGGTGGGCTTCTTGGTGAACTTGTAGGCGCCATGCGAGGTGCCGATGGCGATGGCCAGCGCGTCACACTGAGTCTGCTTGACGAAATCGGCCGCCTGTTCGACGTCGGTGAGCAGTTGCTCGCGCGTCATGTGGCCTTCGGCGCCGTGGCCGTCTTCCTTGTCGCCCTTCATGGTTTCGAGCGAGCCGAGAACGCCCAGTTCGCCTTCGACCGAGACGCCAATGAAGTGGGATAACTCAACCACTTTTTTTGTGGTGGCCACATTGTATTCGTAGGAGGCGACTGTTTTTCCGTCAGCTTCCAGCGAGCCGTCCATCATGACTGAGGTGAAACCGGAGCGGATGGCGCTCATGCACACGGCGGGCGACTGACCGTGGTCCTGGTGCATGACAATCGGGATGTTGGGATAAGCTTCCAGAGCGGCCAGAATCTGGTGACGCAGGAAGGCTTCGCCGGCGTATTTTCGCGCACCGGCGGAAGCCTGCATGATGACCGGGGCGTCAAGCTGGGCCGCAGCGTCCATGATGGCCCACACTTGTTCCATATTGTTGACGTTGAAGGCGGGCAATCCGTAGCTGTTTTCTGCAGCGTGGTCGAGCAGTTGGCGAAGAGAGACGATGGGCATGAGTTTTCTCCGTTGGGTTGATGAGTGCTTGCGTTCATGAGCCGGGAAAAGCCGACTGTCCAGACGGGTTATTCTAGCGGGAACATGACGGAGGGGTGCATAAGTAAGCGCACCCCTGACGCATGGAATCAGGCGGTTGGCGCTGGCTGGTCTCCGACACGAACAATGGTCATCGTATTGGTGCCACCGGTAAGCCCCCTTATATCGCCATAACAAAGAACAATCAGATCTCCTTTTTTTACGACTCCGGCCTCAATGAGGCGTTGTTCGGCGTCGTAGCGCATTCCGTCCCGGTCGTGGCGCATGTCTTTCATGAGCAACGGGAACACCTCGCGATAAAGGGTCATTTTGGTGTGAGTTGCAGGTTCCTGAGTCAGCGCGAAGATTGGTATTCCACAATTCAGGCGGCTCATCCACAATGGCGTCGAGCCCGAAGACGTTAGTGCGGCGACGGCTTTGACATTGAGGTGATAGGCCGCAAACAGGGCGGACATGGCGATCGACTGGTCAATTCGCGTAAATATCCGGTCAAGAAACTCGCGATCGAGCGTAATCAGAATTGATTTTTCGGCAGCCAGGCAGATGCGTGCCATGGACTCTACTGTTTGCACCGGATAGTTGCCTGCGGCTGTTTCAGCGGAAAGCATGACCGCGTCCGTACCATCGAGCACGGCATTGGCGACGTCCGAAACTTCGGCACGGGTCGGTGTCGGCGCGAGAATCATCGACTCCATCATCTGCGTCGCCGTGATCGCCAGTTTGTTTTTTTCCCGCGCCATGCGAATCATGCGTTTTTGCAGTGCAGGTACGGCGGCATCGCCGACTTCAACGGCGAGGTCGCCACGCGCCACCATGAGTCCGTCTGACGCGTCAAGGATTTCCTCCAGTGCAGCGACCGCCTCGACACGTTCGATCTTGGCAATGGTCAGTGCGTGTCCTCCGCAAGCAAGCATCAACTGGCGTGCCATGTACATGTCGGACGCGCTTTTCGGGAACGAGACAGCGAGGAAGTCGGCATTGATCTGCGCGGCGGTCTTGATGTCGTCCATGTCTTTGGCGGTCAGCGCCGGAGCGGACAACCCGCCGCCCTGACGGTTAATGCCCTTGTTGTTCGAAAGGTCACCGCCGTGGCGCACGATGGTGTGGATCTCCTGGCCGACAACGCGCTCCACGTCGAGAACGATTCGCCCATCATCAAGCAGCAAGACGTTGCCGGAACTGACGTCTTTGGGCAAGTCCTTGTAGTCAAGGCCGACACGCTCCTGATTGCCCAGTTCGCATTTGGCATCAAGAATGAAATGATCGCCATTTGCCAGAGTGATTTTCCCGGCCTCGAATTTCCCGACGCGAATCTTTGGACCCTGCAGGTCGGCGAGAATGCCGACTGGGCGACCGACCTGAGCCGCAATCTTCCGTACGCTGGCTGCGAGGGCGATATGATCTTCCGATTTGCCGTGCGAGAAGTTGAGTCGCACGACGTCAACGCCAGCACGTATCAGGGTTTCAAGGACGAGCGGGTCGCGCGAGGAGGGGCCGAGGGTGGCAACAATCTTGGTATGGCGGGTCATGAACTTCCTTTTGTTATCTGGCCGAAAAATCCGGCTGTGTTCGTTGAGGTGTTCAGCGTTTTTGCTGCTTGCAGAACAGGATTTTAACGTATATCCCGTCAAGCGTCGGTCGGGGTGCGTTGTCCACAGCACGAACGCCGACACAAGGCCGGCGTTTTAATGTTTAAAGCGACCCAGGCGCGGCTGATCAGATATTGGCAGAGCGCCACCACTGGTTGAAATTGTCCCGTAGCACACGATGATCGAGCATGGGATAAAACGCCAGGTCAGCGCCATTTCCCACATAGAACCCCTCCTTCACCATGCGATAGGGGAATTCCAGCGAGTGCACCCGATGCACCATCTTGCTGTCTTTGGTGCTCGGCTTGTCGTCCATCCGTGGTTTCAGGACCATCAGGGCTTCACGCAGGTGATGGATAAACGGGTAGGGAAGATTGTTCGCCTGGCCGTTTTCCGGATCTTTCGCCAACTCATCCAGTTCAAGTTCGACAAAGAACAGCCCCGGGAAACGGATATATTTCGTCGGTTTGGAAGTGACGCTTTCATAGAAATCGACCGGCTGCAGATTGCTGACCACCAGACTGTTGACTGGTGCTAGATCCTGGTAAAGGTGCAGGCACGGTCCACTTCCCAGAGGCACTTGACCTCGATCAAGTCCCAGCGTGTGGCCGTAGGACGTGGTTAAGTAAAGTTTGCCGAGTACGTTGATCGGGATATGTTCCAAAACACGGTATACGGAGACATAAACCGAGTGTTTTGGCGTCCCGTCGGCGGCGGGAACGCAACGCTCAATGGCTGACTTGAGATCAAAAAAATCGCTCTGGAAGTTGGGGGCGACTTCGAAGAACAGACATTGTCCCTTGGACTTGTAGCCGCTACCCGTCGCGTAATACTGTCCAAATTTCTCCGGCGGGAGATTGGAGGCAATCAGCGCTTCGGGAATGAGTGATAAATACAGATAAACATTCATGGCGGTATACCCTTCCCACTATTGAATTTTTGACATCCAAGCCGGGTAATCGAATTGGAAACCGACGAATCGTTCTAAATACAGTGCACTACCTGAACGATTATATGGCGACGTTGGCTTGGTGTCATTGGATAAGGAAAAGCAACTCGCGATTAGCGCAACATCGCGACGTAAACACCCGCAATGATGGCTGTCGTGATAACGCCGCTGATGTTGGCGCCCAAGGCTTGCGGCACGATGATCGCTGAGGGGTTGGCGTCTGAACGACCTTGGCCGTTGTCGGAACACAGCTGACGCCGGCGATGCCAATCATCGGGTTGAACTTGCCCCCCGTTGCGAAATACAGGATATAGCCGCCGAGAATACCGCCAAGCGCAGAAATCAGCAGAGCCAGCATGCCGAGAAGCAACAGCTTGAGAACCGTTGGCTCAAGCAGCGTGCTGCCTTCG
>JANNNT010000448.1:0-4576 GCA_031398685.1 Rhodocyclaceae bacterium
GATGGCTTCCGGTTCGCCAGTAGCGATGATCTTTCCGCCGACCAGCACCGAAATACGGTCGGCCAGGCGGAAAACCGCGTCCATATCGTGTTCGACCAGCAGCATCGTCACCTGCCGCGCGAGACGCCCGATCAACGCCACCATGCGCTCCGACTCGTCCGGCCCCATTCCCGCCATCGGTTCGTCGAGCAACAGCAGCTTCGGTTTCGTTGCCAGCGCCAACGCCACTTCCAGGGAACGTTGCTCGCCGTGTGACAGCTGGCCGGCGGTTCGCGTTGCCAGACCAGTGAGCGTCACCTGCGCCAGCAGTTCGTGCGCTTCCTCGACAATCGCTGCGTCCACCGAAAAAGGCTTCCAGAAACGGAAACTCGAGCCCCAGTCGCGCGCCCGCGCCTGAACCGCAATCGTTACATTATCCAGCACCGTCAGGCGCGGAAAGATATTGGTGATCTGATAGGACCGCGCCAGTCCGAGTGCCGCGCGCTTGTGCATCGCCTGTCGCGCCAGATCCTGCCCGGCAAAGACGACCTGTCCTTCATCCGGCCTCAATGCGCCCGACAGGACGTGGATCAGGGTGGTCTTGCCGGCACCATTGGGGCCGATCAGCGCATGCACCTCACCGCTCTCAACCGACAGCGAAGCCCCATTGAGCGCGTAGATACCGCCGAAGTGTTTGCTCACATCGCGGACATCGAGCAGGTTTACCCGGCGCTCACTCACGGTTTCGCCCCCAGCCGAACAGACCGGCAATCCCCAGCGGCGCCCACAGGACAACGGCCAGCAAAACCAGACCCAGACCGATCGGCCAATGGGTCGTGAACTCGACGAAAAACTCCTCACATAACAGTAAAAGCACGGCCCCGACTACACCGCCAAACACGCTGCCGACACCACCGAGGACGATCATAACCATCAGCGTTCCGGACAGCATCCAGTGCAGCAGACTCGGGCTGGCCAGCCCGGTCTGATTGACCAGCAATGCGCCCGCCAATCCGGCCAGGCCGCCACCGATCACAAAACAGACCAGCTTGAAGGAAAAAACGGGATAGCCCAGCGCCTCCATCCGGGTTTCGTTCTCGCGGATACACTGAATCACCCGCCCGAACCGGGAATGGGCGAGACGGTCGAGTGCCACCAGCGCCAGCGCCAGCGCACTGAGCACGATGAAATAAAACGTGGTGTCGTCCTTCAGATCGAGATTGCCGAATGACGAACGCCGCAGCAGGGGAAGTCCGTCATCCCCGCCCCATGCCTTGAGCGAGACAACGAGATAGAACGCCATCTGCGCAAAAGCCAGCGTGATCATGATGAAATAAACACCCCGCGTGCGCAAACTGATGGCGCCGACCAACAAAGCCAGCAGCGCTGCCACAACAACCGCCATCGGCCACGCCAACCCTGCAGAGACCACTCCGCTTTCGGCCAGAACAGCAACCGTGTAGGCACCGGCTCCGAAGAAGGCCGCATGCCCGAAAGAAACCATGCCTCCAAATCCGATCACCAGATTGAGACTGGTGGCCACCAGCGCGAAAATCAGTACGCGGCTGGCAAAACTCACGTAGAAGGCCTGATCGATCACCTGCAAGAACCAGGGCAGCGCAACCAGCGCAAAAAGAGTCAGCACCGCCGCCGTCCGGCGACGCTGCGAGGAAGCGTAAAGTCCCATGACTCAGGCTCGTGCCGGGAAAAGGCCTTCCGGTCGCCAGAAGAGAATGGCGGCCATCAGGACGTAGATCAGGATCGAGGCAAGCGCGGGGCCCAGGTTGGACGCCACCTCCAGCGACAAGAACATGCGCAACAATGAAGGCAGTGCGGCGCGGCCCAGCGTATCGACCAGACCGACCAGCAGGCTGCCGACCAGCGCCCCACGAATCGATCCGATGCCGCCGATGACGATGACCACGAAGGCCAGAATCAGGATGTTCTCCCCCATGCCGACCTGAACCGCCAGCAAAGGTCCGAGCAAAGCACCGGCTAGGGCGCAAAGTGCCGCACCGAACGCAAAGACAGCCGTAAACAACAAGCGCACGTTGACGCCTAGCGCCTCAGTCATCTCGCGATTCGACGCGCCGGCACGCACCCACATGCCCAGCCGCGTGCGCGTCACCAGCACGTAAAGCAAACCGGCAACCAGCGCGCCGACGCCGATGATCAGCAGGCGGTAAGCCGGATAGAGAAAGCCGCCGATGTTGACCGGCCCGGACAGCTCATCCGGCGCATTGAGCAACACCGGCTGCGCGCCCCAGATCATGCGCACCACTTCGTTGGCAATCAGGATCAAGGCAAACGTGGCGAGCACCTGCGCCAGATGGTTACGCGCATAAAGCCGGCGCAGCAGCGTCACTTCGAGCAGCGCGCCGAGAATTGCGGTGCCGAGCATGGCCACCGCGATTCCGACCATGAACGATCCGCTGGCCTGCGTCGCTGAGGCCGCCAGATACGCCCCGGCCATGTACAGCGAGCCATGCGCGAGATTGATCATGTCCATGATGCCGAACACCAGCGTCAGGCCGGCGGCCAGCAGGAACAGCATGAGCCCGAATTGGAGGCCGTTGAGGGCCTGTTCAAGGATGAGCTGGATCATGGGGTTATGGGCGAAGCGTTCTCAACACGGAGAAAACCAATCGTCTGCTTTTTCTCCGCGTGCTCTATGTTGAACGAGGCTCAACAACTCACTTCATCTGACACTGAGCGACGTAGGCATCCGCATGGTTCGTGAACACCGTGCCCATCGACTTGTTCGTGACCCGTCCTTGGCCGTCGCGGCCGATCACGCGCAGATAGTAATTCTGTATCGGGTAATGATTGGTGTTCAACTTGAAATCGCCGCGCACGGACTTGAAACGCTTGGCTTCGAGCGCCTTTCTCAGCGCATCCTTGTCGTCGAGTTTGCCTTTTACATCACGCACGGCGCCGTCGATCAAGAGCGCGGCGTCGTAGCCCTGCGAAGCGTAGAGCGAAGGCAGGCGTCCGTATTCCTTCTGGAAATCGGCAACAAAGCGCTTGTTCTCAGCGTTCTCCATGTCATGCGCCCAGTGCGACGAGTTGAACATGCCGAGCATCGGCGCGCCCACGGCCTTGATCACATCCTCATCGGCCGAAAAACCGGGCGCAAAGAGTTGTGAATCGGCCGACAAACCCGCCGCAACAAACTGTTTGACGAAGTTGATTCCCATGCCGCCGGGCAGGAAAAAGAACACGGCATCCGGTTTCAGCGAGCGGATCTGCGCCAGTTCGGCCGCGTAATCGAGCTGCCCCAGCTTGGTATAGATCTCCTCGCCGACCTTGCCCTTGTAGAAGCGCTTGAAGCCGACCATCGCGTCCTTGCCGCCGGGGTAGTTAGGTGCGACCAGCACCACGTTCTTTAACCCTTTGTCCTGCACATACTTGCCGACAGCCTCATGCAGGTTGTCGTTCTGCCAGGCCACATTAAAGAAGTAGGGATTGCACTGATCGCCGGCGTATTGTGACGGTCCGGCATTGGCCGAGACAAAAAATGTCTTGCTGTCGAAGATCGGCTGACCAACCGCCAGCATGATGTTGGAGAAGACAATGCCGGTCATGAAATCGACCTTGTCCTTTTTCATGAACTTCTCGGACGCCTGTTGCGCAACTTCCGGTTTTTGCTGGTCGTCGACAACGATTACCTCGGCAGGCAAGCCGCCAAGTTTGCCGTTTAGATGTTTGATCGCCAAACTGAAGCCATCGCGGATATCAACCCCCAGACCGGCACCGGGACCGGAGAGCGTGGACAAGAAACCGACCTTGACCTTGTCCGCCGCGTGAACGGACGCCCCCAACAGGAGCAGCGCGGCGAGCAGGATCAGGCGTTTGGTATGGCGCATCATTTTCTCCGGAAATGGAAACCAGGCTAAAAAGGAAACGATTGTAGCGCACGAACAGGCTGCCTCCCTTCCGATACCGGTAAAATGGCGTCCGTACCCTGGCCACAACGGAAGCCCCCACGCATGAGCACACACCTCCACACCATCCCACCCCGTGCCGTCGTCCTGCTATCGGGCGGACTGGATTCCGCAACCACGCTGGCCATTGCCCATGAGGCCGGTTTCGACTGCTACTGCCTTTCCCTTGACTACGGCCAGCGACATCGCACTGAACTCGACGCTGCCGCACGCGTGGCCAAGGCGTTAGGAGCCCGCGAGCATCGCGTGCTACGCCTCGCACTCGGCGAATTCGGCGGCTCGGCGCTCACCGACAGCGCTATCGCCGTCCCCGTCGACGGCGTTCAGTCCGGCATTCCCGTCACCTACGTACCGGCACGCAACACCATCATGCTTTCGCTGGCATTGGCCTGGGCCGAAGTATTGGGTAGCCGTGATATTTTCGTCGGCGTCAATGCCGTCGATTATTCAGGCTACCCGGACTGCCGGCCGGAATACATCGCGGCCTTCGAGACCTTGGCCAATCTGGCCACCAAGGCCGGTGTGGAAGGGGCCAAGCTGACCATCCACGCGCCGCTGATCGACCTCTCCAAAGCGGAAATTATCCGTCGCGGGAGTGCCCTCGGCGTTGATTACGGCGCAACAATCTCCTGCTACCAGGCCGACGAACAGGG
>JANNNT010000460.1:0-6502 GCA_031398685.1 Rhodocyclaceae bacterium
CGGTGTTGCCGTATAGCCCGGCGCGATGCCGATGCAGCGAATGTTGCGGATGCCGCGCAAGAGGAATTCGCCAACCACAATCTTGGGTAGCAAGGCATCCGCCACTTTGGCTGACGAGTAGTTGAGCTGGCCGACCTGACCCACCTTGTTGACCGAGGAGATGACGACCAGCAGTCCCGGCCAGCCACCATTGACCATGGCTTCGGCGCCATCACGAACGGTCAGGAAGGTTCCGGTGAGGTTGACGTCAATGACGGGCTGCCACTTGTCGAGTCCCATCTTGCGCGAAACCTTGCCGGTTTCCTTGTCGAGCGCCAGCATGGTGCCGTCCCGGATGATGCCGGCACAGCACACGACGATGTTGATCTTGCCGAAGGCATCAACGGCCGCCTTGATGAATTTGGCCGTTTCTGGTTCGCTGGCGACGTTGGCCTGGATACCGACGACTTCACCGCCCATCTCCTTGATCTCGCCGACGACGCGGTCGATATTCTTCTGCGACATATCGACGATCGCCACTTTGGCCCCGTTGCGGATGAAAAACTTGGCGACGGCTTCGCCGATTCCGTTACCGCCACCGGTGACTACGGCAACACTTCCTTTGATATCCATGATGATCCTTGATGTATTAAGTAACTTTTCAGTCAGCGCACGTTCAAGCCGTTGCGTTGTTTCGCGGCTGCTCGGGGAGTGAGGAGCTGTCCTTGTCCCAGTAGATGAAATTCGGGTGCGTTACATCCGGGCCGACGATCTTCAGGTCGCCAATCAGGTTGGGTCGCGTCACGTCCGGGCCGACAATCTTAATGCCGACCGGAAAAATGGAATGAACCAGCCCGCGTGCGCGCTCCTCGATTTCACTCTCCGGCAGGCCGGCGAACAGGCCGGCCGCGATATAAGCTGATTTTCCTTCCGCTGTCCGGTATGAAATATCCCAGCGCCCCTGCGTATTCTCGACCGAAAAATCCATGTCGTTGTAGGTGAAACTTTTCATGATTTTCCCTTCAAAAAAAACGTTGGGTTCACTTCGGGGCTTTCAATACGGAAATACAGTTGGTGACGGCCGAACCACCGACATTGAAGACTACACCCACATCGGCCTTCCTGGCCTTGACGCCAATCGCCTCGCCAATCAGTTGCTTGTACACCAGCGCGTGCATCGAGGCGCCGGTGGCGCCAACCGGGTGGCCCATCGACTTCAGGCCGCCCGACAGGTTGATGGCCACTTTGTCGTCGCGAGTAAAACGGCCTTCAATAAAATCATAGCCTGCACGACCGTCGTCCGACAGCCCGAGCGCCTCGGTGGAGAGGATCATGTTGATGGTGAAGCAGTCATGGACTTCGGCGATATCGATGTCGGCCGCCGTAATGCCGGCTTCCTTGAAGGCCTTGGCAGCGGCATTCTTGCCGGCCATCAGTTCATGCATGTTGGGGCGCACATTCTCCGCAAGTCGTTCGGACGAATGGCCGATGCCGGCGATTTCGACAGCGCGCTGCCTGTTGCTGACCTTGCCGGTGTGGGTGACCACCAGCGCGGCGGCGCCATCGGTGACCAGGGAGCAATCGTGCAGTCTCAGGGGGGGCGCAATCATCATGTTCTTGCACTTGCCCCGGGCGTCGAGTTCGTTCAGTTTGATGATTTCTTCCACCGTCGCGGGGCCATTTCTGACATGGGCCAGCGGGTTCTCGGCACCGTTCTTGTAGCACAGGGCGGCGGTGGTCCACAGCATTTTTTCCAGGTCTTCAGTGGAGATGCCGTACTGTTGCTGGTAGCCCTTGGCGTAGGCGGCGAATAGCATCGGGAACGACCAGCCCTTGGAGCCCTCGCTCGGCCAGTGTGACGAACAGGCCAGCACATGGGTCATCTGTGGCGTCGGCAACAGGTTCATTTTTTCGACGCCGATGACCAACACGTTCTTGTAGCGATTGGCTTCGATGGCGTAAATCGCATCGTAGAGGGCAACCGACGAGGAGGCGCAGGCGCATTCGCAGCGGGTCATCGGCTTGAAACGCAGTGCCGGATCGATTTCGGCCGCGAGCGGTGCGACATGCTCCTGGTTGATGAAGGTACCCGGCGAACAGGAGCCCACGTAAACGGCGTCAATGTCCTTGGCGTCCAGGCCTGAATCATTGATGGCCCCACGCCCGGCTTCGATCAGGAGGTCGTAATAGCTCTTGGTGTCGGTGATCAGTCCAGTGGTTTTGTCCTTCTTTACAAAGGCACCGAATTCAGTGTTGTAGGCACCGATGATGCTTGCTTTTGACATGTTAATTACCTCGTGTGATCAATGATTGGCAAATCGGGTGATGAAAGGCTTGATTGTTGGCAGGGATTCTAAGTTCCTTGATGCACCGTCCTGAGTCGATCAACCGGATCAGGACGGTGCTGCAGAAAGCTATAGCGTTTTAAACGAGCCCAGTCATGTAGTACACAGCGATAACGACAAAGACAGCAAATGTCTTGATGCAGGTAATCGCGAAAATGTCCTTATAAGACTGACGGTGTGTCAAGCCGGTCACCGCCAGCAACGTGATCACGGCGCCGTTGTGCGGCAGCGTATCCATGCCGCCGGAAGCCATCGACGCCACGCGGTGGAAAACCTCGAGCGGAATGCCGGCCGCCTGCGCGTTCTGGATGAAGGTTTCGGCCATGGCCGCCAGCGCGATGCTCATACCACCCGACGCCGAACCGGTAATGCCGGCCAGAGCAGTAACCGAAATGGCTTCGTTGACCAGCGGATTGGGAATGGCCGAAAGCGCCTGTGCCACCACCAGGAAGCCCGGGAGGGCCGCGATAACCGCACCGAAGCCGTACTCGGAAGCGGTGTTCATGGTCGCCAGTAGAGCGCCACCAATGGCGCTCTTGCTGCCTTCCGAGAACTTGGTGAGAACCACTTTTCCGGCAAAGACAAAGACCGTGAGGATACCTACCAGCAACGCGCCTTCAACCGCCCAGATCGCGGCAACGGCTTTGGTCTGCTGCACCACCGGCGACACCTTGCCGATAACGGCGGGGAGGAAGGAAACGCTGTCACCGTAGAACGCGGGAATGCCTACGGTAAACACCTTGTTCATCACGCCGACCAGAACCAGCGGCAGGATGGCGATCAGCGGGTGCGCCAGTTTCTCTTTCTCGAACGGCTCGGGTTCATTGAGCAGATTCGTACCATAACCTTCGCCTGCAGCCGCCGCTTTGCGACGGCACCAGTTAAGGTAGAGCAGGCCAACGACCAGGATGAAGAGGCCGCCAATAGTGCCGAGGATTGGGGCGGCGTAGATATCGGTCTTGAAGAAAGTGGTCGGGATGATGTTCTGGATCTGCGGCGTGCCGGGCAGCGAATCCATGGTGAACGTGAAGGCGCCGAGAGCGATAGTGCCAGGAATAAGACGTTTCGGAATACCGCCTTGTTTGAACATCTCGGCAGCAAACGGATACACGGCAAAAACCACTACGAACAGTGAAACACCGCCGTAGGTGAGAATGCCGCAAACCAAAACGATGGCCAGGATGGCACGTGACGGCCCGATCAGTTTGATTACGGCAGCGACGATGGACTTGGAAAAGCCGGAAAGCTCGATCACCTTGCCGAATATGGCGCCGAGCAGGAAGACCGGGAAATAGAGCTTGACGAAGACAACCATCTTGTCCATGAACAGGCCGGTAAACATCGGCGCGACCTGGCTCGGGTCAATCAGCAGCACGGCACCCATGGCCGCGACCGGAGCAAAGAGGATGACGCTGTAGCCCCGGTAGGCCACAAACATCAGGAAACATAACGACGCCAGTACGATCAGAAAACTCATTTTTCATTCCCTCCGTTGGTTTATCGGTGTTATTCAGCTTGTTTTGCTACTCGACTGCGGCCCCTTGCGAGGTGTTCTTCAAGTCCGGGATCCGACATTCCGTTACGCCAGCATGTCATCACGAATGCCCATGGGTTCGTCGCGGAAGATGCGTGCATCCATGATTTTCAAGTTCGGGCTGATGGCCGGACGGAAGTCCATCAGTGCCAGAACGTCGCGTTGCAGATCGACGCCGGGAGCGATTTCGATCAACTCCAGTCCGCTCTCGACCAGGCGGAAGACGCAGCGTTCGGTCACATAGAGCACCGTCTGCTTGTTCTTGAAAGCGTATTCGCCGCTGAAGGTGCGATGCTCGACTTTGGCGACGAACTTGGTGGTTTCGCCTTCCTTGATGATTCTCAAAGACCCGTCGTCGACCGCCACATCCAGATTGCCGGCCGTAAAGGTACCGACGAAGACGACTTTTTTGGCGGTCTGGCTGATGTTGATGAAACCGCCTGCTCCAGCCAGACGCGGGCCGAACTTGCTGACGTTGAGGTTGCCCTGTACGTCGGCCTGAGCCAGTCCGAGAAATGTGATATCCAGCCCGCCACCGTCGTAGAAGTCGAACTGGTAGGGCTGGTCGATGATGGCCTGGGCGTTGCTTGCTGCGCCGAAGCTGAGGCCGCCGGTCGGAACACCGCCGACCACGCCGGGTTCGGCGGTAAGCGTCATCAGATCGATGATCTTTTCCTCGGAAGCAACGCTGGCGACGCCCTCGGGCATGCCGATGCCGAGGTTGACGATGCTGTTGGGGCTCAGTTCCATTGCTGCGCGGCGAGCGATGATCTTGCGCTCGGAGAGTTCCATCTTCGGAATCGACGACATGGGCACCCGGATTTCGCCCGAGAAGGCTGGGCTGTAGAGTTCGCCGAAGGTTTGCATGTGGTATTCGGGCTTCTCAGCGACGACCACATAATCGACCAGAATGCCGGGAATTTTTACCTGCCGCGAATTGAGCGTGCCCCGCTCGGCGATGCGTTCGACCTGGACGATGACGATACCGCCCGAGTTGTGCGCGGCCATGGCGATGGACAGCGCTTCGAGCGTCAGCGCCTCTTTCTCCATGGTGATATTGCCGTCGGGATCGGCGGTGGTGCCGCGAATGAGGCCGACGTTGATCGGGTAAGTCCTGTAGAACAGGTATTCCTCACCGTCGATGACCATCAGCTCGACCAGCTCTTTTTTGGTGATGGCGTTGATCTTGCCGCCGCCATGACGCGGGTCGACGAAAGTGCCAAGACCGACGCGCGAAAGCAACCCCGGCTTGCCCGCCGCAATGTCGCGGAAGAGATGGGTGATGATGCCCTGCGGCAGGTTATAAGCTTCGATGCGGTCGGTGACGGCAAGCTTTTGCAGCTTGGGCGCCAGCCCCCAGTGCCCGCCAATGACCCGCCCTACCAGCCCTTCATGACCGAAGTGGTTGAGGCCGCGATCCTTGCCGTCGCCCTGGCCGGCGGCATAGGTGAGTGTCAGGTTGCGGGGAGTGCCGGCCGGGGAGTGCGGATCGGCGCCAAGGAAACGCTGTTCGATGGCGACGGCCAGGTTCTCGGGGAAACCAATGCCGACGAAACCGCCGGTGGCTACCGTGTCGCCATCGCGGATCAGGCGCGCCGCCTCTGCGGCACTGACGATCTTGTTACGCTGTGGATTGGCCGGTTGTGTGTGAGCTGGTCTAGGCATCTTGTTTCTCCTCTGATTTTTGTTGTCGCAATACAAAACCTTCCCCGGAGAAGGCTTCGGGCCGGAGCGGCCCAGTACTTCCTGGGATTTTTGGATGACGGGTGCAACTCTCTTGAGGGGTGGGCAGGAGGCCCGGGCGACGCGCTTTTTTCAGCACGTGCGTACTCAACATCCCGCGCCATGAGGCGGGCTGGTCGCTGGCATGATTGCCGGCACAGTGTGTAATTCTCGTGGAAACCAATGCACCCCTCGCTGAATTATGTAAACGCCAGCTCTTCGGCTGTCTTGCGTTGCATCTCTAGAGCAGAGGTTGTGCCAGTTTGTGTAACCTATTGTTTTTTAGGCTGATTGATGGGGTTTTCGAGCGAGGAACGGCGCGCTGCCAGGCGTTTGTCTCAGTTAAGAGACGGATTTTTCCTGAAGATAACCCGGGAGCTGATAAGCAGTGCGGTTATCTCATGTTTGCGACAAGTCTCATTATTGCGACAGGATGCCAAGCGCGTGTATCTTGCGATATAGCGTTGCACGCGCCAGCCCGAGCATTGCAGCCGCATCCTCAACCCGGCCGCGGGCTGCAGCGAGTGCGTTGGTGAGCAACTCGCGCTCGAATTCCTCAAGTGCCTCGTTGTATGGGCGGATGGTACCGGTCGGCGGGGCTTTGGCGGCCGCTGGGTGCGCACTGGCGGCCGGCACGACACCGTCCAGATCGGCCGCGGCGAGGCGAGTTTGGTCCGAGAGCATGGCCACTTTTTCCAGGGCGTTATGCAGTTCGCGGACGTTGCCGCGCCAGGCGCATTGCCGCAGGCGTTCGATGGCGTCGGGCGTCAATTCGCGATGCGCCAGCCCCGTGCGTTGCTCGATTTGGTCCAGGATGTTCTCGCACAGCGCTTCCATGTCCGCGGTGCGCTCGCGCAGCGGGGGCACCCGGATCGAGAGAACATTCAGGCGATAGAACAGGTCGGCACGGAAGCGTCCTTCG
>JANNNT010000467.1:0-1822 GCA_031398685.1 Rhodocyclaceae bacterium
CTCACGACCACGCAGATCGCGCAGGTCGCGGGCCTGACCGATGCCGAGGTCAATCAGCACCTGGATCAGTTGAAGAAAGATAAAATCTTCCTTGGCTGGCGTCCGGTGCTCGATCTTTCGCATGAGGCTGCCGCCGCAGCAGTTCGGGCGGTCATTGAGGTTCGCATTACCCCGGAGCGCGGGGGTGGGTTCAATCGCCTGGCGGAACGCATCGGTCGTTTCGATGAAGTTGAGTCCTGCTACCTGATGTCTGGCGGTTATGACCTGTTGCTCTTCATCAAGGGGAGTTCGCTGCAAAAAGTGGCCAGCTTCGTGTCGGAGAAACTCTCGACCATCGAGGGCGTGCTTTCGACTTCCACCCATTTCATGCTGCGCTGCTACAAGGATCAGGGCTACCTGTTCGACCAGGGCGAAGCGCAAACCTCGCGGTTGAACGTCGCGCCTTAACGGGAGGAATATCATCATGAGTACCGACCCGAAAAAATGGGTGGCGGGCCACGTGGCTGCGCTGCCGAAAAGCGGCATCCGCGATTTCTTTGAACTGGTGGCCAAGATGAAGGGCCAGGACGTGATCTCGCTGGGAGTGGGCGAACCGGATTTCGTCACCCCATGGAATATCCGTGAAGCTGCCATCTTCGCGCTCGAAAAAGGCAAAACCTATTACACGTCCAATCTCGGCATGATCGAGTTACGGCGCGCGATTGCGAAGTACGTCGAGGAACACTTCAACGTCAGCTACCGGCCTGACGATCAGGTGATCGTGACGGTCGGCGTGAGCGAAGCGCTGGACCTGGCCTGCCGGGCGTTCGTTAATCCCGGCGAGAAGGTGATGTATCACCAGCCGTGCTACGTGAGCTATAATCCCAGCATTGCGCTGGTGCACGGTGCGGCGATTGCGGTGCCGACCTATGCGAAGGACAACTTTGCCCTGACCGCCGAGGCGTTGCGCGCTTCGTGGCAACCGGGTGCGAAAATGCTCATGCTTAACCTGCCGTGTAACCCAACCGGTGGCACGTGCAGCTTGGAGCAATTACAGAAGATCGCGGAGTTCTGCCGTGAGAAAGATCTGCTGGTGCTGACCGACGAGATCTACTCGGAACTCACCTTTGATGGGACGCATACGAGCATTGCCAGCCTGCCCGGCATGGCGGAGCGCACAATTTTTCTCCACGGTTTCTCGAAGGCTTTCGCGATGACCGGCTGGCGCATCGGCTATGCCTGCGGCCCGGCCGTGCTCATTGATGCCATGATGAAGGTTCATCAATACACGATGCTTTGCGCCTCGATTGTCGCCCAAGAAGCTGCACTCGAAGCGCTCACTCGCGGTTGGGACAGCGTGCTGATGATGCGCGAGCAATATCACCGTCGTCGCGATCTGGTCGTACGCCGTTTCAACGAGATCGGGCTCAAGTGTCACTCTCCGCGCGGATCCTTCTACGCTTTCCCGGACGTTACGCCTACCGGTCTGAGCGAAAAAGATTTTGCGGTCGGCCTGCTCCAGCAGGAAAAAGTGGCGGTGGTCCCCGGTATCGCTTTCGGCGACAACGGCAAAGGTCACGTCCGCGCCTGTTTCGCCACGGGCTACGAACAGCTGATCGATGCGTGCGATCGGATGGATCGTTTTGTCCAAGGCAACAAGAAGTAGCCGTTGCGGGGGTGGGGAAGGTCGGAAATCACGGCTAAACAGCCGTGTATTTCCTACTCGCTACTCGCTGTGCGCTGCTCACTACTCTCCCTCTATGTCCCGTACCGTAGCCATTGTCGGCCGACCCAATGTCGGCAAAAGTCGCCTCTTCAACCGGCTGGCGGGCCGCCGCATTTC
>JANNNT010000480.1:0-9342 GCA_031398685.1 Rhodocyclaceae bacterium
ATGACTTCCAGCCCTTTTTTGTGCGCCGTTACCGACTGCGTACGAACAGCTTCAAAAACCAGACTGGACAAGGAAAAGGGAATCTCTTCAAAGCGAAGTTTGCCGGCCTCGATCTTTGAAAAATCGAGGATGTCATTCACAATGGCCAGCAGAGATTCAGCTGAAGTTTTGACCGTCCTCAGATAATGCCGCTGCTCGGGGTCAAGTTGGGTATCGAGTGCCAGTTCGGTCATGCCGATAATCCCGTTCATCGGCGTCCTGATCTCATGGCTCATATTGGCCATGAAATAGCTACGCGCCCGGTTCGCGGCCTCTGCTGCCTCCTTGGCAGACAAGGCTTCAGCTGCAGACTGCCTGAAATCCGTAATATCGCGTTGCAACAACAGCAAACGCAATGGCTCACCGTTGGCCTCGCGAGCCGCCACCAGACCTTTAAGATAAAGCCACTTCCAGATGCCCGCCCTGGATTGCAGCCGGCATTCTGTCTGGAAAAAACGGGTTTTACCGTGCAGATTTGAAGCAATAGCCGCATCCAGGACAAGCAGATCGTCCGGATGCACCAGCCGGCGCCAAGCTGAGATCGTGTCGTCCAGTTCCTCATTGGCGTAGCCAAGCAGTATTTTCCAGTTTTTGCCGGAATCGATTTGGCCGCTTTTGAGATTCCAGTCAGAAAAGGCATCGCCAGAAAGCTCAGTCCGGACCTGATGCATACTGGAAAACTGGGCCAACAGACTATCGGCAGCGTCAAGCAACTTCGGCACACCACATGCCAGAGCTTGATGCCCATCAGCCGCAGAAGCCAACAGTTGTTTTAATTCGGACGCGCCGTCTCCACCAAAAATCTCTCGCAGCTTACCGGCCAAAAGTTGAGACTTCATACCCGAGTCCAGGCTGGTGGCTATTCAGAAAGAACTCAGCGCAATCCCAGCACATCCTGCATGTCAAACAATCCACTCTTTTTGCCAGCAAGAAAGCGAGCGGCACGCAGACTGCCCAGCGCATAAGGCATGCGACTGCCCGCCTTATGGGTTATTTCGACACGCTCGCCAGTACCGCAATACATGACGGTATGATCACCGACAATGTCGCCACCGCGCACGGTAGCAAAACCAATGGTCGAAGGATCACGTTCACCGGTCACTCTCTCGCGACCAAAAACAGCGCATTTCTTGAGATCTCGCCCGAGTGCCTCGGCAACCACCTCACCCATGCGCAGCGCCGTTCCGGAGGGCGCATCGATTTTGTGCTTGTGATGGGCTTCGACAATCTCGATGTCGAAGCCTTCGGCAAGAATACGTGAAGCCGTATCGAGCAACTTGAAAACGACGTTGACACCGACACTCATGTTTGGCGCAAAAACGATCGGAATTTCGCGCGCTGCATCAGCAATCGTCTCCTTGCCTTCCCCGTCAAAACCGGTGGTTCCGATCACAATGGCAACCTTATGCCGGCGGCAAATGGCGAGATGCTCAAGCGTGCCTTCAGGACGGGTAAAGTCAATCAGGCAATCCGCCTTGGCAATCCCGGCCTCGACATCGCTCGTTACGGGAACACCGCAAGGCATCCCGACAAGTTCGCCAGCGTCCTTGCCTATCGTCGGTGTACCCAGCTGATCAATGGCCGACACCAGCTCTACTTCACCATCCTTCAAGATCGATTCGATAATCATTTGACCCATGCGCCCACTGGCACCAACGATTGCAATCTTCATTTTATTCATTTTAGAAACCAACACTTTCCATCATTTTCCCGAAGAAACCTTTCTCTTCCATCGGCGGCGCAACGCTATCCGCCGCGATCGAACCCAGATCGAGCTCGCGTGTCCGACTATCCGGCGCCGCTGAAGCCTCTGCTGTCTGCGCGGCCGTCACGTCGCCGGTAACGCGAGCCAGCTTCTCGCTGGCATCGAAGAAGACTGAGAAATTCCTCATTTCGACGGCCCCGGTACTTCCCTTACGCAGTCGATAGACGTAATCCCAGCGATTGGCGTGGAACATGTCCATCAGCACCGGCGTACCGAGAATAAAGCGCACCTGATCCTTGGTCAGACCGGGTTTGAGCTGGGAAACCATTTCCTGGGTCAAAACATTGCCTTGCTGGACGTCAATCTTGTATTCATTGACGATGCGCGGCACCGAGGAACAGCCGGAAATTGCGGCCACCAGGATAGCCGTTCTGACGAGTCGAGAAAGAATCATGCTTGGGATATTTCTTGGTAAATAATCGGAAATACGCTGCAAAAATACAGACAGAGTGCTTAAAGTAGCTTCATGCGGTATATCATAACCGAAAAGAACACCTCCTTTATCCGTCGATCAAGCCAAACCATGAGCAATTCCACCAACCTGAAAAGCATGGGACTCAAAGCCACTTTCCCACGCTTGAAGATTCTCGAGCTTTTCGAGAACACCGAGGTGCGCCACTTGACCGCCGACGATGTCTATCGCCTGTTACTCAAGGAAAACATGGACATCGGGTTAGCGACCGTCTACCGCGTGCTCACTCAATTCGAGCAAGCCGGTCTGCTCGAACGCCACCATTTCGAATCAGGCAAAGCAGTATTCGAAATCAAGGCCGGGCAACATCACGACCATCTGGTGTGCATCAATTGCGGTCGCGTTGAAGAGTTTTACGACGAGGAAATCGAACGGCGCCAGAAGAAAATCGCCAAGGAAAGAGGCTTCGTCATTCATGAACACGCGCTCTATCTCTACGCGGAATGCAGCAAGGGAGAGTGCCCGCATCGCGGCACCCATGCAAAAACCGACTGATCTGGCAACAGAATTGAGAAACACGCCCGATTTGGGTGCATTTTCCGGCGCCTCATTAACCGTTACTGGCCTATCGAACTATTTGCTATGCAGTCAATCATTATAGAAGTGGCCTTGAGACCAGAGGACAACGCTGCAAGGCAGTCCCCGAGCCAGTGATTTTCCAGCGCTATCGCTTCTCGGCAAAAAGCCGGCCAAGCCCGCATCGCATACGCAGCCGACCCAAAAACAGCATCACCTGCTTACGTTTAGCCAGCGCTAGAGTCTGTACGCGGCCAAGACTTTGTGAATCTCCTTGGCCAGGCCATCCAACCGCT
This sequence comes from Rhodocyclaceae bacterium, assembly GCA_031398685.1. Lineage (GTDB taxonomy): Bacteria > Pseudomonadota > Gammaproteobacteria > Burkholderiales > Rhodocyclaceae > Propionivibrio. The sequence goes on from JANNNT010000480.1 coordinate 3,089, forward strand.
TCGCAGTAGATGCGCCATTTGAGGCGCTACTGGAGCCGGCGTCGGCCATTTGCGCGATCTGCTCGACCAGAAGCGCCACATTCTGGCTGGCGCTACTCTGCTCCTTGATGGCGTCAGTAATCTCGGAAACCATATTGACCGTGCGCTGGCTGCTATCGCCCATCTTACGGATCGCATCGCCTGCACCGCTGGCATTGCTGACCGTTTTTTGCACACTGGACACTGTTTGCACCATGTTATTGGCAACCGTCTGAGCACTATTCTGAATTTTCAGAACAGTGCCGGAAATCTCTTCAGTAGAACGTGCCGAGCGCTCGGCAAGTTTGCGCACTTCGTCGGCCACCACAGCAAAGCCCCGCCCCTGCTCGCCGGCTCGGGCCGCCTCGATTGCAGCGTTAAGCGCCAGTAGATTGGTCTGATCCGCAATATCGCGAATCGTCTGCACCACTGAATTAATCAGACCGCTCTGCGTCTGCAACTCTTGCACCAGAGAAGCCGAACCGTCCACGACCGTAGCAATCACGTTGATATCTTCGATCGTCTTGGTGATCACAGCCGCCCCGGAAACCGCAAGCTGCCCTGCCTCGGCAGTCAGTGCCTGCGCTTCGCTGGCCTGTTGGCCGACATGGCTGATGCTTACGGAGAGTTCCTGCATCGTGGCTGCCATCCCGGACGCTGCCAGGCTTTGTTTCTCCGAGTTCTCAGCCCCTTGCGTTGCGCCATCCGCCATGTCAGCAGCCGCACTCGCCACCGAAACGGCAGCAACTTTGAGTTGTACCAGATTGCTCTGGAGTTGTTCGAGCAGGCGATTGAGTGTTTCGGCCATGTCGCCCAACTCATCACGGGACACCACGGGAACCCGCGCAGTGAAATCAAGGTCGTTACCGATGCGCGTGATGGTCTCCTGCATGCCGCGCACCGCACCGCCGATGCCGCGAACCGTGAGAAATCCGAGTACGCCCACGATGCCGGCGGCCAACGCCATGCCCACCCAGGAAATCATGCTGCCGACCGCGGCCTGCTTCTCGGACTGTGTGCGTACCTCGTCCGCCGCCTTGCGGTTGTGTTCGGCGTGTGCCTGTATTGCAAGCTTGAGTTTCTGGCTGATCGGACGCAGTTTGCCAAACAGGAGCGCCGAGGCTGCATCGACATCGTAAGCCCGCGATGATTCCATCATCTGCGCCGCCAATGGCATGTAGGCGCGAAGCAACTCCTGCTCGGTCGCCAGCATTTTCTTGCCTTCGTCGTCGCTGACTACCTTTGCGTAAGCGGCAAAACTCGCTTCAAGCTTCTTGAAAGATTCATCGACGTTTTTCTGAGCCGCGTCCTTGATGGTTGGTTCTTTGGTGGCCATGTGGCCCGAAGCTTCGACTTCCAGGGAAAGAAAGGTGGATTCGATCACACCGAGCATGGCGATACTCGGCATGGTGTCTTCCATGACTGAACCTACCGTCCCTTGCGCCGTTCGTGTCGTCCAGGTACCGATAGCTCCCACGCCAAGCAGCGCGATGACGCTGACAATGACCATGGCCCAAAGACGTGAACTGATCGTTATTTTCATAAGCCCCCCAATCGTCAGCCAGGCTGACTGCGCAATTAGTTTAACAGGAAAACTAATTTGAATATGACTTAGGTAATACCCAGCATTTCTCGCGCGTGCTGCCGGGTAATGGCCGTAATTTCGACGCCGCCGAGCATGCGCGCAATTTCTTCAACCCGCGCATCGTCGTCAAGCGAATCGACACGGCTACGCATCTGGCCGTCCTCGGCACTCTTGACCACCTGCCATTGCCAGTTCGCGCGGGCGGCCACCTGCGGCAAATGCGTCACGCACAACACTTGCCGCTCAACACCCAATTCACGCAGGAGGCGGCCGACGACTTCGGCAACCCCGCCGCCAATGCCTACATCGACTTCGTCGAAGATTAGCGTTGGAACGCGCGCGGCCTGACTCGTGACGACTTGAATGGCGAGACTGATCCGCGACAGTTCGCCACCTGATGCGACCTTGGCCAGTGAACGCGCTTCGTTCCCCGACAATCCGGCGATGCGAAACTCGATCTGCTCCAGACCATGAGCATTGCCCGCCTCCACGGGCACCAGCCCGACCTCGAAGCGGCCTCCGCCCAGCGCCAGTTGCTGCATGACGCGACTAACTTCGACGCCAAGGGCAGCAGCCGCTTTGGCACGGTTTTTTGACAGGACTTTGGCGTGTTCTTCGTATTTTGTGCGCGCTGCAGCAACACGCACTTCAAGCCCGGCGATATCGGCGGTCTCAGCCAGCGCGTCCAAACGCTCCTGCCACCGTGAAAGCAGAGTCGGCAAGTCATCCGGACTTGAACGGAATTTGCGCGCACAGCCAAGCACGGCCTCAATCCGGTGTTCAACTTCGCCCAGTCGTTGCGGATCAAGCTCGACCCGATCCGCGTAACGGCGAAGAGCCGACACCGCTTCGGTGAGTTCTGCCCGTGCCGATTGCAGCAAGGCGGCAATCTCAGCCAGTGCAGGATCGTAGTCGGCCAGGTCATCGAGCCGGTTGGCCACGGCATCAACCTGCACCTCGCAGGCCGAATCACCTTCCGCCAGAAGTTCCAGCGAAAACCGTGCGCCTTCGACCAGACTGGTGGCGTGCCCCAGACGCTTGTGCTCAATATTCAGCGCGTCCCATTCGTCAGGAGAGAAGCCAAGTGTTTCCAGCTCCCGAACCTGCCACTCCAACTGTTCGCGCTCTTTCTCCAGCGACTCCGCATTACCCGCTGCCGCCTCAAGCAGCATTCTGGCTTCTCGCCAGCGGTGCCATGCAGCAGAAACCTCATCCAGCAAGGGATTGAGCCGGGCATGCGAATCAAGCAGTGCGCGCTGCGCATCGCCGCGCAACAAGGACTGATGCGCGTGCTGCCCATGAATATCGACCAGTGACTCGGCGACTTCGCGCAACTGCTGTACCGTAACTGGAGAACCATTGAGATATGCACGAGAACGGCCATTGCTGTCGACAACACGGCGCAGCAACAAGGCTTCATCGGTATCGAAATCGTGTTCGCGCAGCCAGTCAGCTGCGGCCTCTGAGTCCTGCAGATCAAACTCGGCACTGACTTCAGTCCGTTCGCAACCACTACGGATCAGGCCGGCATCGGCACGTTCGCCCAAGGCGAAAGCCAGCGCATCAACCAGGATCGATTTTCCGGCGCCGGTCTCTCCGGTCAGCGTGCCAAAGCCCGTCTCGAACTCAAGTTCAAGACGATCAACCAGAACGAAATCGCGGATGGTCAAACGACGCAGCATGGGCAGGCAGTGAGCTTAGGATTGGCCTAGTGAATTTTGGGCTGCTCGCTCCAGTGCAGCTTCTGACGCAGCATGGAGAAGTAGCTATAACCCGGAGGATGAAGGAGGCAAACCGAAAACTCCGAGCGGCGGATACGTACCGAATCTCCCGGCTTCAGATCAAAAGTCACCTGCCCGTCAAAGTGCACCCGGGAATCCGTGGCATGAATGATACGGATTTCAATCACGTTGCGATCACCGACCAGAATCGGCCGATTGCTCAGTGAATGCGGGCAAAGTGGAACCAGTGCAATTCCGGAAACCTGGGGGTGAACGATGGGGCCGTTGGCCGACAACGAATACGCAGTCGAGCCCGTCGGCGTCGATGCAATCAAGCCATCCGAACGCAGGTTGTACACAAACATGCCATCGATAAACAGCCCGAACTCGATCAGACGACCGATCGCCCCTTTATCGACAACAACTTCATTAAGCGCCAGATTGGAAGCGATTTTTTCCCCGCCACGCAACACCTCGGCATCAAGCAACATCCGGCTTTCCGGCACAAACTTGCCGCTCAGCAGATCGTCCATGCAGGTCAGCATGTCGCTGTGCGCGATATCCGTCATAAAACCGAGGCGTCCCTGATTCACGCCGACCAGAGGAACGTCATAGCGTGCCAGATGACGTGCCACGCTGAGCATGGTTCCATCGCCGCCAAGCACAATGGCCAGGTCAGCCTGCTCGCCTATGGCCGAAAAATCGCACTTCGCCCAGCTTTGCAACTCATTCGGCGCATCGGAATTTCTTGCCGTCGCCTCTTCCACGATGACCGTAATTCCACGGTCATCGAGATTCTTCGCCAGAAGACATAAGGACTCGGCGATATCGCGGCCGTGGTACTTTCCGATCAGCGCGATGGTTTTTGGCGAAACCGGGCTATCGCCGGAGTCCGAAACTTGAACATCATTCATGGGTCGAATTAAACCACAAATTCATTCGCTTTCGCCGCCTCTCGCGAAGCAATGCATCCGGTGCATGAACCTCGGATACTCAAATAAAAAAAAGTCAGCCCCCAGTTGGGGAACTGACTTTTTCTCAGACCGGTTGCTGTTTTATTTTCTTAGAACAGCGACCCCGGTATCGATTACGGCCGGGCCTGTGCTCAGATCATTCAGTGCGGCATAAGCCTGGGCTACGCCAAGATAGCCCATGGTGTAGGGATTCTGTGCCATGGCGGCCTTCAGGCTGCTGTCCTTGAGCAGCCCCAGAATGGCGTCCGATTTGTCGAAGCCGATGCCGATGATGGGCTTACCGGAGGCCTTGATGGCGTTGCCAACACCGACCGTTGACCCTTCATTGGTGCCATAGATGCCGACAAGATCAGCATTCCCGGAGACGAAGCCAACAGCGGCTTCCTGAGAAGCAGCGGCGTCACCGTCCTTGTACTCGGTGGTGAGGATCGTAAAGCCAGCCGCTTTGACCACGTCCCTGAAGCCGTTTTCACGTTCAATGGTGGAATTGGTCGCCGTATTGACACTGATGATGCCGATTTTGCCGCTTGTCTTTCCCGCTGCCTTGAGCTCGTCGATCATGGTCTTTCCAGCCAGAACCCCGGCTTGAAGGTTGTTGGTGGACAGCGTAGCGATTGCCGGTACTTCTGCCGAGGAATCAACATAAATGATTTTGACGCCTTTGGCTTGTGCGTTCTTCACAGCTTCCGAGATCGCTTTGGGGTCATTGGCCGCCAGAAGGATCAGATTGGCTTTGTCGGCAACGGCGTTGTTGACCGCTTCGATCTGCTTGGCATTGTCCTTGGCATCCGGAGCATCCCATTTGTATTTCAGTCCCAGAGATTTAGCCATGGTTTTTGCGCCTTCGTCCACTTTGACCCAGTGCTGATCCATTTTATCCATGGTGATCAGATAGACAGTTTGGGCCGGTGCTGCAGCAGCCGGAGCTGCCAGAGCCTCCACCTTGGGGGAACAGCCAGTCAACGAGATAACCGCCAGCGAAATCAGCGTCAAAGTGCTTAATGCTTTTTTCATTTTTACTACCTCCGATATTAAAGTTGTAAAGAATCATTCAACAACCAACTGCCAAAACGTCAAGCCACTACTTGCCCGATCTCTTCTTGAAAAAATCAAACTTCCCGCTGCGTGCAATTCGGTCGATCAGTACTGAAATAATGACCACCACGCCGATAACCAGATTTCTCAGAGCAAGAGGAGCGCCGGCGAATTGCAGGCCGTTGTTCAGCACCCCCCAGATAAATGATCCGATCACTGTTCCAAACAGAAGCCCTTGCCCGCCCATGGTGCTTACGCCACCAATAACCGATGCAGCAACCGCATTAAGTTCATACGATGCCCCGGCGCTCATGGTCCCCATGCCGCTCTGGGCGGTCAGCATCAGGCCGACAACACCGGCCAGAAAGGCGCTGAAAACATACACCTTGGTTTCGGCCAGCACCACATTGACCCCGGAGAGCTTGGCTGCCTCGTAGTTGCTGCCGATGGCATAGGTATAGCGGCCGGTGCAGGTTTTCCCCAGAATGAAAGCGAACACCAGAAACAACACAAGGCCAATCCAGATCGGGTTATACAGGCCCAGTGTGTCTCCATAGTAGAGGAGGCTTTTGAAGCCATCGGCACTGGCCGGAATACCGTCGGTGTTCATGTTTCCGTTGGCCAGCTGGGCGATCCCGCGGGCGATGATCATGGTCCCCAGCGTGGCGATGAACGCCGGCAGCTTCGTGGTTGAAACCAGCAGGCCATTGATCAGCCCCACGGCACAACAGGCGATAAGCGTGATGAGGCTGGCCAGCCAGGGGTTCATGCCTGCAGAGGTCATCAGGGTGGCGGAGATCATGCTGGACATCCCGGCTACCGATCCGATGGAGAGATCGATCCCTCCGGTGATCATCACAAATGACTGACCGATTCCGATAATCATGATCGGCACCACCTGCCGCAGCAGGTTGGTCGTGT
>JANNNT010000483.1:0-16417 GCA_031398685.1 Rhodocyclaceae bacterium
GGCGTCGCCTTACCCAACACCGCCACCTGCCAGGAGCTGTTCAACACCTGTGCGGCTCACGGCGGCAGCGCCTGGGACCACTCCGCCATGGTCAAGGCGCTGGAACTGATGGCCAACTTCGAAATCGGGCAGAAGGACTGAAGCAAAACGTGATGGATTGGCCCGATGAAGCGTGTCGTTTTGCCTTCCTGTGAACGAGTGCCCGCATTCGGCATGGGAACCTGAAGGATTCGGCCGCCTCGCCGGGCTACGCCGCTGGAAATGCTGTGCCCTCCTGATTGCCGGTCTGGTTCTGTCGGTTCGCTAATCGTTTTCGGCAGCACCATCATCATGAGAATGATCGAGCGCTTCCCGATCATTGTTTACATCGGCGCCGGACTGATTGCGTACCCTTCGGTGAAATGATCGACTCGGACGCGGCCGTGCAACCGTACCTGCCGAACACCTTCCATGGCACGCCCTCCCTGGCCATTCTGATAGCCGACGAACATGCCGTAGAACGTCTGGAAAACGAGATCGACTGGTGTTGAGCTTGTATGCTCACAAATTGAGCAACCGAATGTCAAATGGGAGCACGGCACAGGCTCCCGTCTATTTCCCCAATTTTGGCGCCAGACGTACCACCGAAGTTCCTGCCATGGGGCTGATTTTAGCCTTGAACTTGGCCGCCCGACGGCATCGCCCACAGATGGGCGGCGACCAGTGCGCGCCAGGGGGAAAACTCGTCCAGCCAGCATTGCGCGAACTGTTCGCTTACTTTTTCCCTGGAACCAAGGAGCAATTGCATTTTTCGCCGTACTGCCACGTCGCCATGCAGCGAGCCATCCAGGTGGCCGAACCCGCGCAGTAGCGCGTAGCTGATTGTCCACGGACCGATGCCACGCACCAGCAGGAGCTGGGCACGAATCACATCGACTGGCGGCGCCTCGGTCCACGCGTCGAGCGGCAACAGGTTTTGCTCGATGCACTGGCTCAGGGCAATCAGTGTCCGGGCCTTGGCCTGCGAAAAGCCGGCTTGCCGCAGTGATGCCTCATCCATAGCGGCGATCTGGCGCGCATCCGGGTAACACCACAGCCCGCTGGTATGCCGCAGTCCGTTGGACTGAATGAGCTTGCGGCGCACGGAAACTGCGGCGCTGACACTGATCTGTTGCCCGGTGATGGCCCAGGTCAGCGCTTCGAATGGTGTGGCGGTCAGCGGAACACGCAGTCCGGGGTTGCCGGCGACCAGTGGGCCGAGGAGCGGATGTTTCCGGTAGCGATGTTCGAAGTCTTCGATGTGTTGAGTCAGGCCGAGCATTCGTCGGGCCATGCTGAGCAGGGAATCGGTCTCTTTTCCCGCCGTTCCGTCGTCGGCCAGGTCCACCGCCGCGTGCCGGGTGTGGAAGCGGACGCTCAGGCAGGCGGGGTTCCCATTCCATGTCAGCCCCTTGTGCAGGACGTCTTCCGCTACCCGCTCGGCAACCATCAGCGCATCGCGCCGATGGAAGTTGAGAATGTCGTCCCGGCGAAAGTTGTCGGGCAGTTCGATGCGGCACGATAGGGTTGTGTTTTTCATGTGTTCTTTCCCGCGCCGCGATCAGGCGGCCTGGCGGAAGGTCAGGTTGATGCGCTGCTCGCCGAGCATCGGATGACGGCCCGCCTTGAGCGGCAGCACGCCGTGGTAGCGCAAGCGGTCCGGCCCGCCCCAGACGAGCACGTCGCCGTGGATCAGCGTCATGCGCTGCGCCTTGGCCGTCCGCTTTGCGCCGCCGAGCAGGAAGACGGCGGGCAGTCCCAGGGAAACGGAAACGATGGGCGCGCGAAAATCGCGCTCGTCCCGGTCCTGATGCAGTGACAAGCGCGTGCCGGCTTCATAACGGTTGATCAGGCAGACATCGGGTGCGAAGTCGGGAAACCCGGCTTGCGCGGCAGCGGCCCGCGCCAGCCCGGAAAACGAATCCGGCATCGGTGGCCAGCGGTTGCTACTCATCGGATCAATTGCAGCGTAGCGGTAGCCCGTGCTGTCCGACACCCAGCCCAGGTCGCCACAGTTGGTCATGGCCACCGACATGGTCCGGCCACCCGGTACGACCATGTGGCGGAATGGCGCCGTTTCGACGATGCGCTGCACGTCAGCGAGAAGCGCTTCCGCATCCCTGAAAGCAAAGCCGTGCAGCAGCGTCGTTCCCGGCCCCAGCGGCTCGGCCCACGCTTCGGGTTCACCTTGAATTCCGAACAGATCTCCGTTCATGTGAAAGCCTCATGTCGCGTCGTGAAAAATGATTCCCAGGGTATGGCGCTGCCCCGAACGCAGACGGCTGACGCCATGCCGGTGCGTAACCCGGTAGACGCCGCGCGTTCCGCTCACCGGACGGTGATGGACGGCAAAAACCACCGCATCGCCCTGGCGCAGGGGAACAACCTCCGGTCGCGACTGCCTGCGCGGACGCTGTTCGGTGAGAACGAATTCACCGCCGCTAAAATCCCGTCCGGGTTCGGCCAGCAAGATCGCCATTTGCAGGGGGAAAACGTGTTCCCCGTAGAGGTCCTGGTGCAGGCAGTTGTAGTCGTCCACGCCGTACTGGAGGAGCAGGCAGGTCGGCCTGGGCTGCCCTGCGGCGTGACAGCGTTCGATGAATTCCGCGTGCTGTTCCGGGTAGCGTGTACCGATTCCCATCGCAGCGTTCCAGCGGTTGGCGATCGGCGCCAGCCGCGGATAGACGGCCGTGCGCAGACGGGCGACCAGATCGGGCAGCGGGTATCCAGGTCGTCAGCCAGTCGCTGCCAGTCGACGGCCGCCAGCCGTTCGGCGATGTCGTCGCGCCGGGCCGTTGCGGTCGACGTATCCGGTGCATTCATTTTGCCGCCTCCCGTTCGAGCAGCGTTCGCTTGCGCGCGACGCCCCAGCGGTAACCGGACAGGTCGCCGTCGCTGCGCACCACGCGATGACAGGGGATCGCCACGGCCAGCGTGTTGGCGGCACACGCTCCGGCCACGGCGCGGACTGCTTTGGGTGAACCAATGCGCCGGGCGATGTCGGTGTAGCTCGCCGTCTGCCCGACCGGGATCTCCCGCAAGGCTTGCCATACCCGTTGCTGGAATGCCGTGCCGCGCACATCGAGCGGCAGATCGAGGCCCAGCGCGGGCGTTTCGACGAAGCCGACGACCTTGGCCACCAGTTGCTCGAAGTCGGCATCGCCACCGATCAGGCAGGCTGAGGGGAAACGGTCCTGAAGGTCGCGGGCGAGCGCATCCGGGTCGTCGCCGATCAGGATGGCGCAGACGCCGCGCCCGCTTTGCGCGACCAGGATGGCGCCCAGCGAACATTCGCCGATGGCAAAGCGGATTTCGGTATTGGCGCCACCCGCGCGGTACTCGCTGGGCGTCATGCCCAGCACCCGCCGCGATTCGTCGTAGAAGCGGCTGTTGGAGTTGTAGCCGGCACCATAGATCGCCTCGGTCACGCTGGTGCTGGTCTGCAATTCACGACGAACCCGTTTCGCCCGGTGCGCCGCCGCGTAGGCATTGGGCGTCAGGCCGGTAATGGCCTTGAAAACGCGGTGCAGGTGATAGGCGCTCATGTCGCTCTGCCCGGCAAGTTCGTGAAGCGAGGGCGGGTGCTCGGCGTTTTCGATGAACCGGCACAGATCGGCGATTTTGGCGGCCTGCCGGGCAGCCAGCGGCGGTTGATCCGGCTGGCAGCGCTTGCACGCGCGGAAGCCGGCGCGCTCGGCCTCGGCCGGCGTGGCATGGAACGCCACATTCTCGGGTTTGGCCCGGCGCGACGGGCAGCTTGGGCGGCAATAGACGCCGGTGGTGCTGACCGAATAGACGAAGTCTCCGTCGGCCGCCGGATCGCGGGTCGCAACGGCCGCCCAGCGTGGGTCGCTTGATGTTGTTGTCGCGGCACATTTATCTTTATCGATCATGTTTGCTCCTTTCGAACTACGCGTTGATTGACGGTTCAACTGTAGTCGCGACGTGAGTCCATGGCACTCCGGGTCTTGCTTTCAAATTCAACGGGTCGATGCGTTGTTCAAACGGCTTCGCACTGCCCGGAACCGGCGGCCGTCACTTCCACATCGTCTTCATCCGTGCGGCAATGTCTGCCCGGGCTGCCGTCGCCGCGTCGCGCGAGTCCTCCGTGCTTTCCGCCGGTACCGGCCAGGCGCTGGCCTCGAACTGCCGGGCGATCGTGTTGGTAATGAACCGGCTGCGCGAGGCGTAGACGTGGCGATCTCCGGATCGCGATTGCTGACTCACGTAGAACCGCTGCGGGACGATCAACTGCAACTGGTCCTTCGCCCGCGTCATGGCCACGTACAGCAGCCGCCGTTCCTCCTCGATGTCGGCGCTCGACCCCGTCGCCAGGTCTGAAGGAATGCAACCGTCGATCACGTTGAGAACAGTCACCCCTTTCCATTCCTGTCCCTTGGCCGAGTGGATGGTCGACAGGATCAGATAATCCTCATCGCGATTGGGCACGCCGGATTCGTCGCTGGTGGCCTCCGGTGGATCGAGCGTCACCTCGGTCAAAAAACGCTCGCGCGTGCCGTAGGTGGCGGCAATGCGCTGGAGCTGGAGCAGATCGCCCATCCTCGCGGCGGCGTCATCGTAACGGCGCGTCAGGTGATCCTCATACCACTGGACGATGCGTTCCACGTCGGCCGGCCAGCTTGTCTCATGGCGACGGAGCGCGCCATACAGCGCCAGAAAACCCTTCCAGTCGTCGGTGGCGGCACTCGGCACGTGGATTTCCGTCATGGCCGCAACGGGGTCGTGCGCGGCGTCCATCGCATCCATGATCTTGGTCGCGGTGGCCGGGCCGATGCCGGGCAAGAGCAGCGCGATGCGGAAGCCGGCCATGCGGCTGCGCGGATTTTCGGCCCAGCGGAGGACCGAGAGCACGTCCTTGATATGGGCCGATTCGAGGAATTTCAGCCCGCCGTATTTCACGAAAGGAATGTTGCGCCGGGTGAGTTCCAGCTCCAGCTGGGCGCTGTGACTCGAGGTACGAAACAGCACGGCCTGGGCTTTGAGCGCCATCCCGGTTTCGCGGCATTCGAGAACATGCTCCGCGACATAACGCGCCTGGTCGGCTTCATCTCTGACCGAGACCAGACGCGGCTTGGCGGAACCTTTGCGTTCGGTCCATAGATTCTTGGTGAATCGCTCGCTGGCCAATCCGATCACGGCATTGGAAGCATCCAGAATGCCTGGCGTCGACCGGTAGTTGCGCTCGAGGGTGGCGACCTGGGCCGGCGGATCGAAATGGCCGGGAAAATCCAGGATATTGCGCACCGTGGCGGCACGAAAGGAATAGATGGACTGGGCGTCGTCGCCGACCACGGTGAGGCCGTGGCCCCCGGGTTTGAGCGCCAGCAGGATCGACGCCTGCAGGCGATTGGTGTCCTGGTATTCGTCCACCAGGATGTGATCGAAACGCGCGCCCAGTTCGGCCGCAAACAGCGGCTCGGCGACCAGGTGCGCCCAGTAGAGCAGCAGGTCGTCGTAGTCCAGGACATTCTGCGCCTGCTTGGCGAGCACGTAGTTTTCAAACAGGCGCTTCAGCTGGACTTCCCACACCGCGCACCAAGGAAAGGTCTCCTTGAGGACGTCGGCCAGGGCTTGCTCGCTATTGACGGCGCGCGAATAAATCGCCATGCAGGTGCCCTTGGTGGGAAAACGCTTCTGCGTCGTGTCCAGGCCAAGTTCATGGCGCACGATGGCCAGCAGATCCTCGGAGTCGGCGCGGTCGTGGATGGTGAAGGAGGGGTGCAGGCCGATGCGTTCGGCGTAGTCGCGCAATAAGCGTGCGCCGACACCATGAAAGGTGCCGGCCCAGGGGAAGCTGGGCGGGCGCTGTTCGGCAGGCGCACCAATCACGCGGTTGATGATGAGGCCGACGCGCCGTGTCATCTCGGCCGCCGCCCGACGCGAAAAGGTGAGCAGCAGGATGCGCTGCGGATCGGCGCCCTGGACCGCGAGGTGGGCGACACGGTGCGCCAGGGTATTGGTCTTGCCCGACCCGGCGCCGGCGATCACCAGCAGGGGGCCGCGCCGGCCGTCGTATTCGACGGCATTGCGCTGCTGCTCGTTCAACGAGGACAGGTAGTCTTTGGCCAGATTCGATCGCATTAGTGAAAATCCCGGCTGCTGGTGGGCAGCTGCCCTAAAAGTTCAGTGTGATCCATAAGTCGTTTCGCAATCAAATGGATGACTTCGCCTTCCCGCTGCAAAACGCCCAACACGCCAAGCAGCCTTGAAGACAGCAACTCGCGTCGCTGGCGTTCGGCGAGCTTCGCATGGACGATGACGTTGGCCAGACCGGTCTCGTCCTCCAGCGTCAGAAAGATGACGCCGCTGGCAGTTCCCGGACGTTGCCGGCCGGTCACAATGCCGGCGCAGCGCGCCGGGCAATTGTGGGTGAGACCACGCAGGGCCAGCGCGGTTGTGTAGCGCCGCTGGTCCAGATGCCTGCGCAACAGGCTCACGGGATGGCGACCGAGCGTGAGCCCGAGAGAGACGAAATCGCTGATCAGCTCTTCTCCCTCCCTGGGTGCCGCCAACACCGTCTCGCTCTCCGCGGCGGGCGCATCAAACAGGAGATCGCGCTGCACCGGCACCGCCGCCACCGTCCATGCCGCCTGGCGGCGATTCCCGGCCAGCGTGGACAGCGCATTCGCCGCCGCGAGCCTGTCCATGTCCTCCCGGTTCAGGCCGGCCCGACGGGCGAGGTCGGCCACGTCGGTGAACGGCCGTTCCGAGGCGATGCGTTCCCCGGTCGCCGGCCCCAATCCCCTGATCTGATGCAGTCCGAGGCGCACGATCGAACAATCGGCGCCTTCCAGGGTCGTTTCCCAGGCGCTATGCAGCACATCCGGCGGTTTTACCTCGATCCGGTGGCGGCGCGCGTCCTGCACCAGTTGCGACGCAGAGTAAAAGCCCATCGGCTGCGCGTTGAGCAAACCGGCCAGAAAGGCCGCCGGCTCATGGCGCTTGAGCCATGCCGAGACATAGCCGAGCAGGGCAAAACTCGCCGCATGCGATTCCGGAAAACCGTATTCGCCGAAACCTTCGATCTGGCGAAAGATCGCCTCGGCGAACTCGCGCGAATAGTGGCGGGCCAGCATGCCGCCGATCAGCTTGTCGCGTAAATGCTCGACACCGCCGCGACGCTTCCAGGCGGCCATCGAGCGGCGCAGGTGGTCGGCCTCGCCGGGCGTGAACCCCGCCGCGACGACGGCCAGTTGCATCACCTGTTCCTGAAAGATGGGTATGCCGAGCGTGCGCTGCAATACGGACTTTACTGCCGCAGAAGGGTAAGTCACCGGCTCAAGCCCTTGTCGCCTGCGCAGGTAGGGATGCACCATGTCGCCCTGGATCGGCCCCGGGCGCACGATGGCGACCTCGATGACCAGATCGTAGAAACACTTCGGCTTGAGCCGCGGCAGCATGGCCATCTGGGCGCGCGATTCGATCTGGAAGACGCCGATGGTGTCGGCATGGCCGATCATCGCGTAAGTCTCCGGGTCTTCGCGCGGGATGTCCTGCATGCGCAAGCAGCGCCCGTCGCGCTGCGAGATGGCATCGAGCGCACGGCGGATGGCGGTCAGCATGCCCAGGGCCAGCACGTCGACTTTCATGAGTTTCAGCGCGTCGATATCGTCCTTGTCCCACTGGATGATGCTGCGCTCGGCCATGGCCGCGTTTTCGATGGGCACCAGCCGGTCCAGGCGCCCGCGGCTGATGACGAAGCCGCCGACGTGCTGCGACAGGTGGCGCGGGAAGCCCATCAACTGCTTGGCCAGGATCAGCCACTTCTCGACGCGTGGGCTGTGCGGATCGAGCCCCACGGCGGCAAAGCGCTGCGGCAGTTCCTCGCGCTTGTCCCACCAGCCCAGCGACGAAGTCAGGGCGTTGATGCGATCGATGTCGATGCCCAGGGCGCGGCCGCTGTCACGTAACGCCGAGCGCGTGCGGTAACAGATGACCGTCGCCGTGAGCGCCGCGCGTTCGCGGCCGTATTTGGCGTAGATGTACTGGATGACTTCCTCGCGCCGCTGATGCTCGAAGTCAACGTCGATGTCGGGCGGCTCGTTGCGTTCCCGGGAGATGAAGCGCTCGAACAGCATGTCGGAGTGCGCGGGATCGACCTCGGTGATTCCCAGCGCATAACACACCGCCGAGTTGGCGGCCGAACCGCGGCCCTGACAAAGGATGGCCTGCTCGCGGGCGAACTTCACGATGTCGTAGACGGTGAGGAAGTAGGCCTCGTAATGCATCTCGGCAATCAGCGCCAGTTCATGCGCGATCTGGTGGCAGATCTTGTCAGACACGCCGTTCGGGTAACGTACAGCCACGCCTTTCTCGACTTCGCTTTTCAAATACTCGCTGGCCGTCTGGCCCGCCGGGACGACTTCTTCCGGATACTCGTAGCGCAGTTCATCCAGCGAAAACTCGCACCGCGCGGCAATGCGCAGGGTCTCCGCCAACAGCTCGGAAGGATACAAACGCGACAGGCGCAAGCGGGTGCGCAGGTGCCGTTCGCCATTGGGGAAGAGGGCGTGTCCAGCCCGATCCACCGAGGTTTTGAGGTGCAGGGCGGTCAATACGTCTTGCAGGGGCCGGCGCCCGCGCACATGCATATGAACATCGCCCGAGGCCACCAGCGGCAGGCCGGTGGCCGCAGACAAGGCGCGCAATTTTGCCAGTCGCTCGGCATCGTCAGCCTGCAAGTGACGCTCGAAGGCAATCCAGCAGCGCTCTGGAAAAGCGCTGTGCAACCAGCGTCCGTCCTCCGGCGCCGCCTCGGCCGGCGCGATCCACAGGGCGAGGCAATCGGCGACACCGCGCGCCAGATCGCCGCGGCTCAGGTGATAACACCCCTTCTCGGCGCGGCGCCGGCCCAGGCTGATGATGGCGCTGAGATTGCCGTATCCGGCACGGTTCTGCGCCAGCAGGACCAGTTTCATGCCATCCGCGAGAACCATCTCGGTGCCGATGAGCAGCTTGATTTTTACCTGATTTCCCGCCTGCTTCGTCGCCTGCTTCGCCGCCACATGCGCGCGCACGATGCCGGCGAATGAACATTCATCGGTAATGGCCAGCGCTGCATAGCCGAGCGCTTGTGCCCGCTCGACCAGTTCTTCCGCATGTGAAGCGCCACGCAGGAAGCTGAAGTTGGAGAGGCAGTGCAGCTCGGCGTAATCCGGCAGCGCCGGCCGCGCAGTCAGCGATGCCTTCATGAAAAATAACCCTGCAGAAACCATCCGCCCGGTGCCCGGCATTCGCGGTAGATCCACAGCCAGCAGGCATTGGTCGAAAGCGCGATGAAGTAATCGCGACGGAGATCGCCGGCCGCCTCACCCCCGTCCCACCAGCCCGATTCGATGCGTTCCGGTCCAGCCAGCAGCTTCAGGTGTCCGTGGCGGTAGGGGCGGCCATCGACCTCCGCCAGGGCTTCCGGCGTGTCGAGCAGCCAGAGGGGGCGGGGCGGGGCTGTTCGTTTTTCCGGCGTGCTCTTTTCCAACAGGGTGACGTGCCGCGTGGCGCACTCGGGACGATGATCGTCATGCACTGCCACGCGATAAACCTGTTTCTCCCCGAGTCGTGCGGAAAGCCGCTCCAGTAGTGCGCCGATGGCATCCTGCTCGGTAGTCGCATCGTTGAACAGGGCATGGCTCCGGCCGGGGAGGGCGGTCACGGTCGCGGCTTCCAGCCGGAGCGACTCCACGGGGGCGTCGAGCAACAGGCTTTCCAGTCGCTCGCGCAGCACGCGTTCGAAGCGGCCGCCGTCCGCGGTCAGGTCGGCAAACTGCAGGACAAGCGGGGTTTCCGCTTCGCGATGCAGCAGTCGCAAGGTGAACTCGCGTACCCCCGCTTGCCTGGCCGTCAGCCAGCCGGCCAGTGCCGAGGTCAGGCGCCGCGCGGCAAAGAGCAGCGCGGCCGCGTTTTCCACGGCGGCCGGGAGTTGGAGCGGCAAGGCAAACTGCTCGGGAAAAACAAAATCGGCGCGGAGGTCCGGTAGCTCCCCGAACGCACGGGCCATGAGTTGCAGGGTCTCCCTCCCGATGCGCCGGGCCAGCGCCGCGCTGGGCAGCCGGCGCACATCGGCCAATGTGCTTAAGCCGAAGCGCGAGAGCGATATCGAGGCCTTGGCCGGCAACACGGCGATCGGCAGGGTTTCCAGATGCTGGCGCATCGTGCTGGCGTCGAGGCAACGTGCCGCCGTTCTCGTCCAGGCCAGCCACTGCGCGCCCATGGGGGTCGGCGCGGCAGCCAGTTCGACCGTAAAACCTTGCGCCTGCACGCCTTCTTTGGCCGCGGCGACCAGGTTTTCCACTCCGCCAAACAGGCGCAGGCAACTTCCGATCTCCAGCAGCAAGGTGTCGGGTGTCAGGCTGATGCGGGGCGTCAGGCTGCCCGCCCAGCAGGCCAGGGCCTGCAGCGCTGCGGCTTCCCGCGACGGGTTGCGCGCCAGCAGCGTAATGGCCGGAGCCAGCATGCGTGCCGCCGCCACGCCGGTCCCGCTTACGATTCCGGCCCGGCGCGCCGCTTCGTCACCGAGGAGGATGCGGCCCTGTTCGACGACGGCGCTAGGCGAGGGCAACGGGGCGTTGGCTTCGAGCGGGAGGCACGGCAGATGGAGTGCGAGCCAAAGTGGATTCATGGTCTTCGCGCCATTTCAGCGGTCGCGGCACGTCGAGGTAGAGGGTACGGGTGCACGGCGGGCCACGTCGCTTGAGCAGATTGACCGCGAGGGTGCCGCGGGAGCCGGCAGAAAGTAAAAGCCGCAACGCGGCAGCCGACGACTCGGTCCTCGCGCGAACGGGTCGAAACAGGAAGGCCAGGGTGTTGCTGCCGGCGACGGCAACCTGCAGCCGTCTGACTTGAGCGGCATCGATGTGTCTCGACCAGCACAGCACCGTCCCCAGGGCGCCGCTCGACAGGGCGTGCTCTGCCGCCCACAGCGCATCGCGCTGCCGTGTCGGCGACACCACCGCCAGGCGCGCCAGGTCAATCCCCCAGGACGCCCAGGCCGGGCCGTTGATTCCATGTGGCGGCGTTACCAGCAGGGACCACCGCCCATCCTCGCGCATGCGGCCGAGTGCCGGCATCACCAGCGAACACTCGCCCAGCCCCGCGCCATCCGCCAGGATTTCAGTGAGTGTTCCACGCGGCCAGCCGCCCCCGGGCAATTCGGCATCAAGCAGCGCAAAGCCGCTGGCTAGCGCAGGGATGGCCGCACTGGCCAGGCGATCGGCGCACCAGACATCGGGCCGGGCCAGAATTTCACCCAGGGAAACTGCGGTTTTCATACCCACATCCGTTCCTGATCGGAAAATATTTCTCCCCGGAGAGCATGGGTCGAATCGCTTTCAGGAGGACGTGCATCCTCCGAGGGGGCAGATGATTCATCTTCGCCATTCACGAGCAACACGATGGGTTCGTCACATTCCGGGCAGATTCGATATTGGGCTTCAGCACTGAAGGCCATCTCCAGGGTCAGCGGGTCGATCGGGCTATGGCAGTGCGGGCAGATAATGCGAGGGGGCATGGCGGTTTCCTTGAATACTGTAATTATATACAGTCATCCGATCTCTGCAAGAACAAAGAGTTCCCGTGCCGAATCCGGCCCAATGCCATGGTGATTACGTTCCCGGCGCGCCGATCACTGCGGTGTATTCCAGAGGGTTGCTCCAGGGGGTGCTCGCGGGCTGGAACTCGGCGGGAAAACAGGCATCAAACAGGCCGAACGGCAGGCGCCGGATTCCTGAATTCACGACGACAACATAGCAACAGCGCTCATCGGGCCACCTGTTGGCCCGGGTCAGTTTCCACACAATGGAGGAAGGGATGTACGCAGACCGCAGAAAACCTTCAATCGCTGATACCGTCAACTGGACGGTATTCCCGTGAGTACGCTGGAAGAGCAGTACCGTTTGTCGGACTCGGGTGATTGTCCAGAGGTGGCGAGGTTGCCGGTGTCGCAACTCATACCGACGCGCGACGTGGTGCTCGGCGAGGGCCTGACCATCCGACGTGCCCTGCCCAGTGCCCAGCGCCGCATGATCGGCGCGTGGTGCTTTCTCGATCACTTCGGGCCGGTGGACGCCACGCGCGGCGATGGCCTGCGCGTCGGGCCGCATCCCCACACCGCGCTGCAAACCTTCACCTGGCCGCTGGCCGGCGAAATCCTGCATCGCGACAGCCTCGGTTGCGAGCAGATCATCCGTCCCGGCCAGGTCAACCTGATGACCGCCGGTCGCGGCATCAGCCATTCCGAGGAATCGCCCCACACCCGCTCGGCGCCATTGCACGAATTGCACGGCGCGCAATTGTGGATTGCGCTGCCGGAAGCCGAACGCCACCGCGAGCCGAGTTTCGAGCATTACTCCGAACTTCCGGTCATCGAACGCGGCGGCTTTCGCATCACGCTGCTCACCGGCGAAGCGCTCGGCGAGCGCGCCCCGACGCGGGTTTTCTCGCCGCTGCTGGGCCTGGATCTCACCAGCCACGGCGAGGCCGCAAGCACGCTGGAGGTGCGCCGCGATTTTGAATTCGGCGCGCTGGCGCTGGACGGCCAGACGAGCGTCGACGGTCAGGCGCTGGAGGTCGGCCAGCTGCTCTACCTGGGGTGCGGACGCGAGCGTCTGCACCTGCGCGGTACCGAGCAATCGCGTCTGCTTCTGATCGGAGGCGCGCCTTTCGGCGAAGAAATCCTGATGTGGTGGAATTTCGTCGGGCGCAGCCGGCAGGAACTGGAGCGTGCTGTCACCGACTGGAATGCCGGCGACGCGCGCTTCGGCACGGTGCACGGCTACCCTGGCGAGCGCCTGATGGCGCCACTGCCGCCCTGGGCATCGATCTGACACAACTCTTAAAAGGAAAAAAACGATGGCCGCCCGGCGGCGCCCCGGTGGCCGGCGGCCCCGTCTACTTCAACGCGCAACACACCGGCCAACTCGGCATCCTCGACCCCAATCATGAACGGCTCATCCGAACGGATACCGCGAAGACCATGACTCAGAATTCTGCCCGGATAGTTGCCGTACTGTTGGCCTGGAGCCTGGCCTTCGGCGCTTCTGCCGCAGCCAACGACCCCCCGGGAGGCGCTCCGATCGCCGCGTCGACGTGCCTCAGCGCCGCCGCCTGGACCCGACTCGACGGGGCACGGCCGAGCCCCGTCGATGCCGGTTCGGTGTTCGCCGACATGGTAAAACGGGATGTCGTGCTGCTCGGCGAGCAGCACGACGCCGCTGATGATCACCGCTGGCAAATGCAGACGCTCACCGCCCTGCATGCCCAGCGACCGGAGATGGTGATCGGCTTCGAAATGTTTCCGCGGCGCGTGCAGCCGGTGCTCGACCGTTGGGTCGCCGGGGAACTCACGGTACGGCAGTTCCTCGAGCAGTCGGAGTGGTATACGATCTGGGCGTTTCCCGCCGAGCTCTACCTGCCGCTCTTCGAGTTTGCCCGCATCAACCGCATCCCGATGCTGGCCCTTAACGTCGAGCAGAAACTCAGCCGGGCTATTGCCGAGAAAGGCTGGGATGCGGTCGCGACGGCAGAGCGCGAAGGGGTGAGCCGCGCCGCGCCACCGTCCGACGCTTACCGCAAATTCCTGCATGAGATCTATCGCCAGCATCTGGCGATGCCGGGCCGGGACGACGCCAGGGCAGAGAAAAACGCGCACCGCAACGAGCGCGACAGCGACCGCAGCTTCGGCTACTTCGTCGAGTCGCAGACGACCTGGGATCGCGCCATGGCCGAGGCTCTGGCGCGCCGCACCGTTCCTGACCCGGCCGGCAGGAAGCCGCTGCGGGTGGGAATCATCGGCAGCGGCCATCTGCGCTTTGGTTACGGCGTGCCACACCAGCTGCGCGATCTTGGGGTGAGCAGCATCGGCATCCTGATGTCCGTTGCGGTCGATGCCGATTGCAGCACGATCAGTAGCGGACTGGCCGATGCCGTCTTCGCGCTGCCGAAACAGGTCGCCGCCACCGTTGAGCCGCCGCGCCTGGGCGTGCGCCTGGGAGCCAGTGAGGGCAAGGAGGACAAAGCGGGCAGAGTCAGCATTGCCGAAGTGACGGCCGGCAGTCTGGCCGAGAAGAGTGGACTGAAAAGTGGCGACCGCTTGCTTGAAGTCGCGGGTCAGCCGGCAAAAAGCATCCCGCAGGTCATCGCGGCCATTCGGCGTCAGCCTAGCGGAACCTGGCTACCGCTACAGGTCCAGCGCGGCGATGAAACGCTGAACCTGGTGATTAAATTCCCGGCCCGGCCATGAGGAGCCTGCTCGCAGCGGCACTCGTCTGTCTCGCCGTTCTGGCGCCGCGGGCAACTCTGGCCGCCGCGCCGCCGCTGGATCTGCAGATCGACCTGGAACCCGCTACGCGCCGCTTCGAGGCGGTGGCTGTGGTCATTCCGGCCGAGCGCGATTTTCGCTTCGAACTGCACGAATCCCTGACCGTGAGCGCTGCTTCGTCCGGCGGCAAGCAGCTGCACGTCGTGGCCAGCGGACGCCACGGGGCGGTGCGCGGCTGGCGCGTACGGTTGCCTGCCCATGCCGACCGCCTGCGTCTGGCCTATGGCGGCACGCTGCCGGCGCTGGACCGCAATCTCGACCACCGCGGCGTGCTGGGCGGTCTGCCGCCGATGGCCTCGACGCAGGGCAGCTTCCTGCCGGCCGGCGCGGCCTGGTACCCGCGGCCGGGGCCGCTCTTCGCCTACCGGGTCAGTCTGTCGGTGCCGGCCGAGCAGCGAGCGCTGGTGCCCGGCCGGCTCACGGCCGAAACGCTTCCGGCCGATGCTGCGGGCCGTTACCGCGCCAGCTTCGAGTTGGCGCACCCGGTCGACGGTATCGACCTGATGGCCGGTCCGTGGGTGATCCGCGAGCGGATGGTGCCGCGCGCCAGCGGCGCCCCGCTGCGGCTGCGTACCTACTTCTTCCACGACCTCGATGCGCTGCCGGAGTTGGCCGATGCTTATCTGGACGATACGCGGCGCTATATCGAACGCTACAGCGGCGAGATCGGCGCCTACCCGTTCACTGAATTCTCGGTGGTGGCCAGCCCTCTACCCACCGGCTTCGGCATGCCGACGCTCACCTATCTGGGCGCCGAGGAGCTGAAACTGCCGTTTATCCGCGCCACTTCGCTCGGCCACGAGGTGCTGCACAACTGGTGGGGCAACGGCGTCTACGTCGATTACGCCAGAGGTAACTGGAGCGAGGGCTTGACCACCTTCATGGCCGACTACGCCTACAAGGCGGGCGAATCGGCCGAGGCCGCCCGCGCCATGCGGCTCGGCTGGCTGCGTGATTTCGCCGCGGTGCCGGCGAGCGACCAGCAAACCCTGGCCTCCTTCCGCTCGCGCACGCACGGCGCCGGCGAAGCCGTCGGCTACGGCAAGTCGGCCATGCTCTTCGTCATGTTGCGCGATGCAATCGGCGAAACCGCCTTCCAGCGTGGCATCCGTTCCTTCTGGGCGCAGCAGCGCTTCAAGGCCGCGTCCTGGGACGAGCTGCGACTGGCCTTCGAGCAGGCGTCGGGCCGGCCGCTGGGCGACTTCTTCGAGCAGTGGCTGAAGCGCGCCGGCGCGCCGGCGGTAAACATCGTCGACGTGCTCGCCCGCCCGGAGAGCGGCGATCTGGAGAGCGGCCCCATCCGGCTGACCGTGAGCATGGCGCAGCGCGCGCCGGCCTACGCGCTGCATCTGCCGCTCGAGATCGTCTATCCCGGACGTTCCGAAGTGCGCTGGATCGATATCGGGCCGTTGCACGAGGAAGTGACGCTGCTGCTGAATACCGTTCCGACCGGCCTGCGCCTCGATCCGGACCTGCGCGTCTACCGACTGCTTGAGCGCGAGCAGTTGCCGCCCATCCTGCGTCAGTGGATCGTCACCCGCGCGCCGCGGGTGGTCCTGGCTTCGCCCGCTGTCGACGCGCGCGAAGCGGCCCTTGCCCTGGCCAGTCGCCTGTTCGAAATGTCGCTTCGGGTGGTTGCCCTCGATGATGTGGCGAGGGAAGGGGAGCCGCTCCTGCTGGCGGGTCTGCATGCCGACGTGGACGCGGCACTGGCCACCGCTGGCCTGCCGCCGCGTCCCGCCACTCTGGTCGGGCGCGGCAGCGCGCAGGTGTGGACGGTCGAACGTACGAGCGCTGCGCCGATGGCGGTGGTCTCGGCCGAGAACGCCGACGCCCTGCGCGCCTTGCTGCGCCCGCTGCCGCATTACGGAGGACAGAGCTGGCTGGTGTTCGAGGGTAGCCGCCTGCTCGAGCGCGGAATCTGGCCCGCGCCGGGACGGTTGATTCCGGTAGTGCTTGTCCGCTGAGGGAAATATTTACGAGAACGCAGGCACGGGCGGGTAATCGCAATCACAGAACATACGCGCCCCCCACTATTTATTTTCTCTAGTCCACAATATCCAGGCC
>JANNNT010000511.1:0-3675 GCA_031398685.1 Rhodocyclaceae bacterium
TAGTGTCAAATGAATGGTTTCTTCACGCGTCGGTTTGCCGCCGTTTTTGTTCGCGGCGGACCGAGCAATCTCGGCAAGGCGCTCGGCTATTTCTAGCGGTGGCCAGAGGGCGAAAAACAATCTCATTCTCACAGTTGGTGCAGTGTTTATGGCGGCAATCAGCCGTTATTAGCCGGAACAATATAGCCCGCCGTCAACGGCAGTCAAAATGATCGATTTCTACCGCGGACGTTCATGAATCGCATCATTCATCCAGTCACTGTTCGATCAACCCGGAAGCCGGCGTCTCACCTCATTGACGATATTGTAAAAGTGCAGTCAGATCTGGTCTAGCCAAAGGCTAGATTGCTGCAAACCCAAACTTATCGCGGGCATAGTTCGCTTCATTCGACTGGGGTCAATCCCAGTACGCTTCACTAGCTCATGTAGCTAATGGCCTCGGGGTGCGCCAACGCCTGGCGGCCTTGCTCTTTAGTTGTTCGCCGCTTCTTCTGCCTTGTTCCTGTTCTGCTCGGCCTCAGCCATTGCGGCATCAAAATTTCTCTTGATGCTGTCCAGGTTTTCTTTTCCCTGCTTGGCTTGCTCTGCTTGCTGTTTAGCAGCTATTGCCGCTGTACCAGCGCTTTCAAGGCCGCAACCAAAAAGAAGTATTGCGCTTGCGGCAAGGGCTATGGCTCTCATTTAAATGTCCTTTTCTCGTCTTCGATCCGTTGTCAGACGCCGGACTTACGCTTTTGCCATGCCTCTAAATCGGCACGCCCAATTAACGTTTCCCGGGCGTTGATGTTGCCGGGCAATTGATTGCCGTCCCATTGCTCAGTCCCCCACCGCTTGATGTTGGCGTGCAGTTCGCCGTGTTCAATGGCGCGAATCAGATCTACCTCCGCGTCATGGACTGGAAGCGATTCAGTAACTAAAAGTTGCGCGGCCTCATACAGCGACAACGTCGTTTTCTGACTCCGTTTCACCTCATCCATGTCTCGCTCCTTAAAAAACAACGTTCGGACTATTGGCCACACAAATAACTTGCTGTTTTTATGTTGTTTGCCAAGTATCACAAATACGGATCAACACGGAGAAATGCCTAAATTCGGGAACTCTTAATTCGTAGGTCGACAGTTTGAATCTGTCACGCCCTACCACGAATTCAAGCACTTAGCCCATTCTTTGGAATGGGCTTTTGTTTTCCGGACAACAACTTGCACCCCGTTTGCAACCCGGCTTGGTCAATATCCGATGGGCGAATCAGCACGGAAGCGCCAAGATCTGACTGCGGCTTTCGCACACTACCCAGGCCTCTGGGTGCTACAAACTCAACGATAGACGAGAACCGGAATTTTCGAATGCGCGAGTACCTTGGTTGTTTCGCTGCCCAGCAGCAGTGCGCCGATTCCACGACGACCATGCGAAGCCATGAAGATCAAGTCGCAGTCATTGTTGGTGGCCGCCTCAATAATGGCCGCATATACAGCGTCGTGGGTATGTGTCACCTTTGTACACTTTACGCCGGCCTCATGACAGAGCTTTTCTACCGCGCCTAGAATTTCCTGCCCCTCTTCCTCAGCAAGTTCTGCAAATCGCCCCGGCGGTTCCGAATCGAACATAAAACCTTCGCTGGCGTAGGACATTGGATAGTCCTGCTTGACGTAAAAGGCAGTGATTCGCGCCCCGGCATCCTTAGCGAAAGAAACTGCCCGGCGTGCCGTGTCCTGAGAGAACTGAGAACCATCAGTGGGGACAAGAATATGCTTGAACATGATGACTCCTTTCGTTTGCGGTGGGTGCACTTTAACTATAGACGCAAACCCCCCGAGCAGTTCGGAATCTGAGCAATATGACCACCGTTAAGCGGCTGCGTTGCTCTTTTTAAACGGCCGAATTCCTGCGGTGATTTACCACGAAAAAGCGGGAAAATCATGCTGCATTACAGTTTGGTACTAAATCAAATAAATGAAGCACCAGAGTAATTGCACGCATTTCGCTAATATTCATTTCGTCAGATGGAATTATTTTTTGCATCACAAAAGGAAGTAGCAATGAATTTAACAGTAACTGCCTATATCGCTTTTTTACTTGTGTGTGTATTTATCCCTCAAGCACTGAATGTATATCTCAACGCCCAGCATAATGCCGAACCCGATGGGTATGACTACCATTAGGCGGCGGTCTTCTGCACCCGTTGCCAACCTGCTTTTTCCGGAATGAAGTCGTTACCGGCCTGTTCGTGATTTCGCGCTTTTACCTTCACGTGCCACATTCTCAGCAGGTCAAGCGGGCGGCGCATTCCCGCGCACGCTGCAACACATTATTTTTCACCGTGGCCTGGCACAACTTTTCCTTTGCGGCCTGGCTTGAAGAGGCGATGAAGGCTTAATCCGCAGTTCATCAGTTCGAATCTGCCACGCCCTACCGCAAAGTCAGACGGCTTCCAGCAATGGAAGCCGTTTTCATTTGTGGCACCCGGCGTTCAATTCCAACTCAAATCTTCCCACGTGGTCGCCTGAACAAACCGCAGTAGTGAGATACTTCCTGTAGCAATCGAACCGAAGCCCGGCGTGCGACCCGGTTTTCTCGTTGATTGAAACAAGGATTTTCGCCGATGCCCTCAATCAGTCTGTCCGATATGCTGCTCGACCACGAGCAGATTCGCCGCCTCTCGATGCAGTCATTGTTCGAAAGTCTGGACAATCTCTGCGAAGGCACGGTCGTCGTCGACCGCGACGCGCGCGTTGTCTGGATCAACGAACGCTACGCCACCCGTCTGGGTGCCATCTCGGCCGCGGATGCCGTCGGACGCGCCATCGAGGAGGTCATCCCCAGTAGCCTGATGCGTCAGGTCGTCACCACCGGCCAGCCGATCCTGCTCGACCTGCTGGAAACGCCCGACACCACGTTCGTCGTCACGCGCATTCCACTCAAGGACGAGCACGGCGAGGTGATTGGCGCCGCAGGTTTTGCGCTGTTCGATCAGGTGCAGTCGCTCAAACCCCTATTCGCCAAGCTGGAGGGCATGCAGCGCGAGTTGGCCACCGCGCAGAAACGACTGGC
The DNA here is from genome assembly GCA_031398685.1 of Rhodocyclaceae bacterium. Classification (GTDB taxonomy): domain Bacteria; phylum Pseudomonadota; class Gammaproteobacteria; order Burkholderiales; family Rhodocyclaceae; genus Propionivibrio. Next base: position 3,049 of record JANNNT010000511.1, read on the forward strand.
CGAAGAACGCCGGCCCAAATATACCTTCTCCAATTTCATCGGCTCCAGCCCCGTCTGCATGGAAGTGAAGCGCCAGGCACGGCGCGCCGCCCAGCTCGATGCCACGGTGTTGCTGCTCGGAGAAACGGGCACCGGCAAGGAACTGCTGGCACACGCCATCCACGGCGCGTCGACGCGGGCAGGCAAACCCTTTGTTGGCGTCAATGTGGCGGCGATTCCCGACACCCTGCTCGAAACCGAGTTTTTCGGGGTAGCCCCGGGCGCCTATACCGGCGCCGATCGGCGTGGCCGCGAAGGCAAGTTCCAACTGGCTGATGGCGGCACGCTGTTTCTGGACGAAATTGGCGACATGCCGCTACTGCTCCAGTCCAAATTGTTGCGCGTACTGCAGGAACAGGAATTCGAAGCGGTCGGTTCGAACCGGGTGATGCGGATCAATGTGCGCATCATCGCCGCCACCAGCGTCGACTTGCAGCGTGAGGTCGACGAAGGACGCTTCCGTGCCGACCTGTTCTATCGCCTGAATGTTCTCTCGATCCGGGTGCCCCCGCTGCGCGAGCGCACCGCGGACATGGAAGCGCTGTGCGAGAACATCCTGGACCAAATCGAGCAACGCACGGGGCTGGC
>JANNNT010000531.1:0-2349 GCA_031398685.1 Rhodocyclaceae bacterium
GCCAGCCATGGGGGCAAAGCAAGCCCGAGCAGGCTCATCAGTACGCCGATGATCATCGCCCAGAGCATGGGTCCCTTCAAAATTCCTCGCATACTGGCGTGGGGTGAGCAGATACGGATTCCCAGAGTAAAGTGGACCAGGCTGAACGTCATGAACAAAGCGACGGCGGCAGGCAGCATCGATTCCCCGAAGGCAAAAAGCGTCAGTGGCAAGCCCATGTTGGCCACATTGGTGAACATCATCGAAGGAACAAAGGCGTGCGGGTTGTAACCGAGCCCCCTTGCCACCCCCCAGGCCATGAGGCCAGATCCCAGCAGTACAACAAGGGCGCCACCCATCAGCGGCAGATATTCAAGGATGTGAAAATCCTTGGAGGCCATGGCCGTAAAGATCAGCATGGGATACAACAGATCAGTGCTCAGCCGGTTGATCCAGGTCATGTCCGGCCTTCTGAATCGACCATAGGCGTAACCCATGGCTGAAATGATTAAAACCGGGGTAATAATTCCGATGATGCGGATAACAAGTTCCATTGCATTCCTGGAGATAACTTGGTCAGGTGACTATTTTTGACGGGTAACGGTGGGTGGAAAGAAAAGTGGGGCGGGTATCGTGGTGATCAGAAATGAAAACCGTGATCCATCAGTTCAAAAAGAGCCGTAAGTCTAGCGGATAGAAGCCTATTCCGGGGGAATAGCCGAGGACGAGCGCGAGTGAAAGTTGGTGCCAGGAGACCCGCATAAGCATTGGCCCTCACGGCTGTTGCGTTGAAGATGTGCGTATTTATACCTTCCCGGCCAGTAATGAAAAAGGCAGGCGTTGCCGCCTGCCTTCTGAATAAAACCAACCTTGCCGATCAATGGTGTTTGCGTATTTTCTTGATCGTCTGCAACTGTGCGACCGCCTGCGCCAGTTCTGCTTCTGCCGAGGCATAGCTGACATCCGTTTCGCGGTTCTTCAACGCCTCTTCAGCATGACGCCTGGCTTCAATGGACTTGGCCTCGTCCAGGTCGTGGGCACGAATCGCCGTGTCGGCGAGCAGGGTAATCAGTGTCGGCTGCACTTCCAGAACCCCGCCGGAGACATAAACCAGCTCATACTCTTCCCGGTCCGGAATCTTCAAACGAACGGTGCCTGGCTTGATGCGAGTCAGCAACGGTGCATGACGCGGATAAATACCCAACTCGCCGACTTCGCCTGGAAATACCGCGAAGTCAGTCTCGCCCGAGAAAATCAGCTCTTCGGCACTGACAACGTCAACATGAACTCTGAGTGGCATGGTTTCTTTCCCCTGCGACGTCGTGTCGTGCGTATTGCGCAGACACGACGCTCGCGATGGATTGTGCTTAAAGGGTCTTGGCTTTCTCGAACACTTCCTCGATTCCGCCGACCATGTAGAAGGCCTGCTCGGGGATGTTGTCGCACTCGCCGTCACAGATCATCTTGAAGCCCTTGATCGTTTCCTTGAGGGTAACGTACTTGCCCGGCGTACCGGTGAACACTTCGGCCACGTTGAACGGTTGCGACAGGAAGCGCTGGATCTTGCGCGCACGATAGACGGCCAGCTTGTCTTCCGGTGACAGTTCATCCATACCGAGAATGGCGATGATGTCGCGCAATTCCTTGTACTTCTGCAGCGTCATCTGCACCGCACGGGCCACCTGGTAGTGCTCTTCGCCAACAACTTGCGGGTCGAGCTGGCGCGAGGTGGAATCGAGTGGATCGACGGCCGGATAGATGCCCAGCGAAGCAATGTCACGCGACAGCACGACAGTCGAGTCCAGGTGCAGGAAGGTCGTCGCCGGTGACGGGTCGGTCAAGTCATCCGCAGGCACGTACACGGCCTGGATCGAAGTGATCGAGCCGACCTTGGTCGAGGAGATGCGTTCCTGCAGACGGCCCATTTCTTCGGCCAGCGTCGGCTGATAGCCCACGGCAGACGGCATCCGGCCGAGCAGCGCGGACACTTCGGTACCGGCCAGTGTGTAGCGGTAGATGTTGTCGACAAAAAACAGGATGTCGCGGCCATCGTCACGGAATCGCTCGGCCATGGTCAGACCGGTCAGCGCCACGCGCAGACGGTTGCCCGGCGGTTCGTTCATCTGACCGAAGACCATCGCCACCTTGTCGAGAACGTTGGAGTCCTTCATCTCGTGGTAGAAGTCGTTGCCCTCGCGGGTCCGCTCGCCAACACCGGCAAACACCGAAAGACCCGCGTGCTGCTTGGCGATGTTGTTGATCAGCTCCATCATGTTCACGGTCTTGCCGACGCCGGCGCCGCCGAACAGGCCAACCTTGCCGCCTTTGGCGAACGGGCAAACGAGGTCGATCACCTTGATTCCGGTTTCG